>PMON01000015.1 GCA_003162395.1 Acidimicrobiaceae bacterium | reverse complement strand
TCGACGAGCAGCACCGCTTCGGCGTCGAGCAGCGCGCGGCGCTGCGCGACAAGGGCGACGGCGCGACGGGCGAGCCCCATGACCCCGACGTGCTCGTGATGACCGCGACGCCGATCCCGCGGACCGCGGCGATGATCGTCTTCGGGGACCTCGACATGACGGTGCTCGACGAGCTGCCGCCCGGCAGGGTGGCGGTGACCACGCGCTGGGCTCGCGGCGAGCTCGGCGAAGAAGAGGCCCTCGGCCGGGTCCGCGCCGAGGTGGCTGCAGGGCGACGGGCCTTCGTCGTCTGCCCGCTCGTCGAGGGCTCGGACCGCGTCGAGGCGGCCTCGGCGGTCAGCGAGTTCGAGCGGCTCCGTGACGGGCCGCTCGCGGGGCTACGACTGGGACTGCTGCACGGCCAGCTGAAGTCCTCGGACAAAGAGTCGGTGATGGACCGCTTCCGCTCGGGCGCGCTCGACGTGCTGGTGGCCACGACCGTGATCGAGGTCGGCGTCGACGTGCCCGACGCGACGGTCATGGTCATCGAGGACGCGCACCGCTTCGGCATCGCCCAGCTGCACCAGCTGCGCGGTCGCGTCGGACGCAGCTCGCTCGAGTCGTGGTGCTACCTCTTGGGCGAACCGACGACGCCTGAGGGGATCACGCGCCTCGAGGCCATCGCGTCGAGCACCGACGGGTTCGTGCTCGCTGAGCTCGACTTGGAGCTGCGCGGCGAGGGCACGATCCTCGGGGCACGCCAGCAGGGCCGCAGCGACCTGCGGCTCGCGCGGCTCTCGAGGGACCGCGACACCCTGGAGGTGGCGCGGCGCTTCGCCGAGCGGCTCTTGGACGAGGACCCCGGCCTCGAGGGCCACGAGGCGCTTCGAGAGGAGCTGTCGGTGTTCCTCGACGAAGAGGACGCCGCCTGGCTGTTCAAGAGCTGATCGCGGGCTCACTACGCTGCTCGGGTGCGCGTCGTCGCGGGCGAGGCGCGTGGGCGGCGGCTCACGGCACGGCTGCCCGGCCACGTCCGCCCGACGACCGACTTGGTCCGCGAGGCCGTGTTCTCGATGCTCTACTCGAGGGTCGACCTCCTGGGCGCGGTCGTCTGGGACCTGTACTGCGGCAGCGGCGCGATGGGGATCGAGGCGCTCAGCCGGGGCGCGGGGGCCTGCACCTTCGTCGACGACGACGCGGCCTGCATCGCGGCTGCGAGCCAGAACCTCGCCGGCGTCGGCCTGGCGGACCGCGCGGCCACGTTCGTCCGCGCGCGCCTGCCCGACGGGCGTCCCCGCGGCCACGTCGACGTGGTGCTGTGCGACCCGCCCTACGGCGAGCTCGAGCTCGACGGGCTGCTCGATGGCCTGGACGCCACGCTCGTCGTCGTGGAATCGGACCGCGAGCTCGCGGTGCCGGCCGCGTGGGAAGCAGCCCTTGAGCGCCGGTACGGCGGTACGCTCGTGACGATGCTGCAGCACGACGACGGCGCGGTGACGTCGTGACCATCGCACTCATCCCGGGGTCCTTCGACCCGTTCCACAACGGGCACCTAGAAGTCGTCGAGCGCGCGGCAAACGTGTTCGACGAGATCGTCGTCGCCGCCCTGCGCAACCCCCAGAAGTCCGATGCGTGCTTCACGCTCGAAGAGCGGCGCGAGATGATCCAGGAGAGCCTCGCGCACCTCGAGCGTGTCCGGATCGTGTCGGTCTCCACCCTCTTGGTGAACGTGGCGGCCGACGTCGGGGCCACGGCGATCGTGAAGGGGCTCCGGGCGGTCTCGGACTTCGAGAGCGAGCTGCAGATGGCCCAGATGAACCGGTCGCTGTCGGGGGTCGAGACCGTCTTCATCCCGACCAGCTCGACGCACTCGTTCATCGCGTCGCGCCTGCTGCGCGAGGTCGCCCGCTACGGCGGCGACGTGAGCCACTTCGTCCCCGCGCCCGTCGAGAAGCGGCTCAGAGAGAAGTTCGCGGGGATGGCGTGACCTCGCTCGGCGGCGAGGGCGGCCGCCCCGAGGGCGACGAGGAGCCGCGCGACGCCGCCACGCTCCTCGACCAGGTGATCGACGTCATCGCCTCGGCAAAGACGATGCCGCTGTCGTCGTCGGTCCTCATCTCGAGAGACGAGGTCTTGACCTTGCTCGACGAGGCGCTCGCGGCCCTCCCCGAAGAGCTGAAGCGCGCGAGGTGGATCCTGACGGACCTCGACGCGATGACCGAGCAGCGCAGGCGGGAGGCCGACGCACTGCTGGACGAGGTTCGAGCCGAAGCCGCCCGCCTCGTCTCGCGCACCGAGATCTCCCGGCAGGCAAAGGCCCACGCCGAGCGAGTGGTGGCCGACGCCGAGGAGCGGGGCCGTGCGATCCTGCACGAGGCCGAGGACTTCTGCGACCAGCGGCTCGCCCAGATGGAGATCGTGCTCGACCGGCTGGCCAAGACCGTCCAGTCCGGGCGCGCCCGCCTCCGGCCGCGGATCGAGCCGGCCGCGACCGACCTCGAAGGCGACGGCGAGGATGAGGGCGCCTTCTTCGACCAGGACCTCGCCTAGCCCCGCCATGAACCTCCTCGTCGTCCCCGTCGCCTCGCTGCTGCGCTCACCTGGCAACTCGACCACGGTGCGCGTCGACACGGTCTTCGACCCGGCGGGCGACTATGCCGCGTCGGCACCCGGCGCTGCCGAGGTCGTGCCACTGGCCGACGTCGAGGTCGACCTGGTCCTCACCTCGTACCTCGGGGGCATCGACGCCCACGGCACGCTGTCGGTCCCGTGGCGAGCGGCGTGCCGGCGCTGCGCGGGCGACGTGACGGGGACCCTCGAGATCAAGGTCCACGAGCAGTTCCGGCCCGGGGCGGGTCCCGACGATGACGACGCCTACCCCCTCGTGAACGAGGAGGTCGACCTCGCGGACCTCGTCCGGGACGCCGTGGTCCTCGAGCTGCCCCTCGCGCCCCTGTGCGCGGCCGACTGCGCGGGGCTGTGCGCGACCTGCGGGGCGGACCGCAACGTGACGGCATGTGACTGCCGGCCCGAGACCGATCCTCGCTGGGCTAGACTTGATGCGCTCCGCGTGCCTGACCAGGCCTAGCGGCGCCAGATCCCCCTGCGTCGAGCACCTACGAGGAACCATGGCCGTCCCAAAGCGAAAGACGTCGAAGGCGAAGACGCGGAGCCGCCGTGCCTCGAACTGGACGCTGGACCTCCCGGCACGCAGCACGTGCCCGCACTGCGCGCGGGCCAAGCAGCCCCACATCGTCTGCCCGAACTGCGGGTGGTACAAGGGTCGCGTCGCTGTCGAGGTCGACTGAGTTGACCGACGGGCAGACGCTGCCCGTCGCACTCGACGCGATGGGCGGGGATCGGGCCCCCGCCGCGATCGTCGCCGGGGCCCGCGACGCGGTCGACGAGTACGGCATTCAGGTGGTCCTCGTCGGGCCACCCGAGCTCGTCGGCGACACGATGGGCCTCGAGCTCGTCGCGTGCACCGAGGTGATCGAGATGGACGACGACCCCGCCCAGAGCGTGCGTCGCAAGAAGGACTCCTCGCTCGTGCGGTGCGCCGAGCTCGTCCGGGACCACAAGGCCTGTGCGGCGGTCTCGGCTGGCAACACGGGCGCGGCGATGGCGGCCGCGCTGCTTCGGATGGGCAGGCTCAAGGGCGTCTCGCGGCCGTGCATCGCGACGCCGCTGCCGCGTCCTGGGGCGACGCCGGTGCTCTTGTGCGACGCGGGCGCGAACGCCGAGTGCACCGCGGACATGCTCGTCCAGTTCGCCCAGATGGCGAGCGCGCACGCGACGTCGCGCTTCGGGGTCGAGCGCCCGCTCGTCGGGCTGCTGTCGATCGGCGAGGAGAAGTCCAAGGGCACGCCGCTCGTCAAGGAGACCCACGAGCGCCTCAACGACGCGTCGAGCGGCGTCGCGTTCTTCGGCAACGTCGAGGGCCGCGACCTCATCGGCGCGCCGGTCGACGTGGTCGTCACCGACGGCTTCACCGGCAACGTCGCGTTGAAGACGCTCGAGGGCGCGCTCAAGTTCATGTTCTCGACGATCACCTCGGTGATCGGGACGAACGACGAGACGCGGGCGGCGGGCGACGTGCTCCTCGCGCACCTGGCGCCGATCGCCGCCGAGCTCGACCCGGACTCCCACGGCGGGGCGATCCTCTTGGGCGTCGACGGGGTGTGCGTGATCTCGCACGGCTCGTCGTCCCAGCGGGCGATCAAGAACGCGGTCCACGTCGCCCACGACCTGGCTGCGTCAGGCACGGTCGCGGCCCTCCAAGCCGCGATCAGCGCCTCGTGAGTCCCGCCACCGCCCCGGGCCGCTCAGTAGGCTCACCGACACACCCAAGGAGGCGAGTTGCCCGCCGAGACCCACAACACCGCGGCCGTCCCGGATCGTGCCGCCATCTTCGAGCTGATCCGCGACCAGCTCGCAGAGATCCTCGAGATCGACCCGTCGAAGGTGACCGAGGACGCGAGCTTCTCGGACGACCTGGACGCGGACTCGCTCGCGCTGATCGAGCTCGTCGAGGCGCTCGAAGAGGAGCTGAGCGAGCGCACGGTGGGCTTTCGGATCGACGACGAGGACCTCGAGGACATGAAGACGGTTCGCGACGCGGTCGACTACGTCGAGGTGCGGCTGAAGGCCAGCTGACCTGCTCGTGGGAGTGCCAGCAGCGCCACTGGGGGACCTCGCCGCCGCGATCGGCCTCAGGCCTGACGACGAGACCTTGGCCGTCGCGCTCACCCACTCGAGCTACGCCGCAGAGCACCACATCCGCTCGAACGAGCGGCTCGAGTTCCTGGGAGACGCCGTGGTCGGACTGATCATCGCCGAGCGCAGCTACCGCGAGCTCGACATGCCCGAGGGCGGCTTGGCCCAGGTCCGCCAGGCGACCGTCTCGTCGACCGCGCTCGCCTCGGCGTCGAGGGACCTCGGCATCGACGCCGCGTTGCGGCTCGGCCGCGGCGAGGAGGCCTCGGGCGGGCGCGCGAAGGACTCGGTGCTCGCCGACGCCTACGAGGCGGTGGTCGCAGCCGTGTACCTCGACGGCGGGCTCGACGCCGCCAGGCGCGTGGTCCTGTCGTCGCTCGACGAGCGATTCCTGACCGAGGCCGCCCACCCGGGCGCCTCGGACGTGAAAAGCCGGCTCCAGGAGTGGTCAGAGGCGACCGGGCGTGGCACCCCGGTCTACGAGGTGCAGTCGAGCGGCCCCTCCCACGAGCAGCGATTCATCGCCACGGTGTGCTTCGAGGACCGCGTCGCGGGCACCGGCGAGGGCAGCTCCAAGAAGGCCGCAGAACTCGAGGCCGCACGTGCGGCATGGGAGGACAGGGATGCCTGAGCTTCCCGAAGTAGAGACCATCCGCGCCGCGCTCTCGCGCGAGCTCACGGGCAAGAAGGTGAAGTCGGTCACCGTCACCAACGGCAAGCTGACCAAGCGGCACAAGTCGGTGAAGGAGTTCCGTGCCCTGCTCGAGGGCCACACCGTCAAGTCGCTCGGGCGACTCGGCAAGAACCTCATCTTCGCGCTCGACTCGGGGAACCACCTCGTCATCCACCTCGGGATGTCGGGCCAGCTGCTTCGTGCCCGCAGCGCGAAGGATCCGAAGCCCAAGCACACCCACGTCGTGATCACCTTCTCGCCGGGCGGGGAGCTGCGCTACGTGGATCCGAGGATGTTCGGCGAGCTCTACGTCTCGGTGGCACCCCCCGAGGGGACCAAGATCGACGTCTCGCCCTACGCGAAGCTCGCCGTCGGCGGCGACGGCGTCGCACTTCGCTCCAAGATCCCCGAGCTCGCGGACCTCGGCATCGACCCGGTCGAAGACGTCGTCGGCTGGGACCGGCTCGCCGCGATCCTGCGCGACCGCACGACGCCGCTCAAGGCGCTCATCACCGACCAGCACGTGATCTGCGGCATCGGCAACATCTACGCCGACGAGATCCTCTACACCGCGGGGCTGCGGTTCGACCGGCCCTCGGGGTCGCTGTCCACGATCGAGGTGCGCCGGCTGCACCGCTCGATCGGCGAGGTGCTGGCCGAGGCGATCAAGCACGGCGGCAGCACGCTGTCCGACGAGCAGTTCGTGGACCCCGACGGCAAGCCCGGCAACTACCAGAACTTCCACCACGTCTACGGGCGCGAGGGCGAGGCCTGCCCGCGGTGCCGCAGCCTGGTCAAGAAGCTGACGGTCCGGGGGCGCGCGACGTACTTCTGCGAGAACTGCCAGGCATAGACGCGGGCCACCGGCAGACGGCGGCCCGCGTCTATGCCCAGGCCGCTCAGCCCTTGTTGCCCTGGACCGACAGGGTCGACGGGACGCAGAACTCCTCGTTGGTCACGAGCGGGAAGATCCGCCCCTCGCCGAACTGGTTCTCGTCGAAGACCTGCTTCCAGATCGGGGTCTTAGTCGTGGGGAAGCACACGAGGCTCAGGTCGTTCGCCGACTGCGGCTTGTAGACGACGCCAGCGACGATCTTGGTCGTCGGCACGCACAGCAGGTTCGCCAAGCCCATCTTGAGGGGGATGTACTTCGGCGCGGAGAACTCGTCTTCAGCCTTGGCCCCGACCGCCCTGAAGCCGTAGGACGAAGGGAGCTCCTTCAACGGGTAGCAGGTGAAGTGGTCGAGCCCCGGTGGCGCTTTCGTTGGCATGTTCGGCGGAGCGATGTTCGCCTTCCACGACGGCAGGCAGAAGCGCGTCGGCGAGCTTGCGGTCATCACTGCCTTGCCGAACTGGTTCGTGACGAGCACCGTCGCAGCGACCGGCGCGTACTTGATGGTGAAGCACAAGAGGTGCGCGAGCGGGTTCTTCGCCGCGAAGATGCGGCCCGAGGCCAGCTCTTTGTTGGCGGGGTTGCAGTGCGACGAGGCCGCGCCGAAGTTTGGGGCGAACGGGGCGGTCTGGATCGCGTTCTCCAGCAGCACGTTGGGGGGCGCCTTGATGCCGATCTCCCTTGCCTGGTAGCAGAGGAAGTGGTCGAGCGTCGGCAGCGGGGCCCCTGCGCCCGCGGGACTCGACGCGGTGAGCAAAAAGCCGGTCGCGACGAGCCCGAAGGCCGTGGCCGCGAGTGCAACCGCGCGCGCAGCCCGCGGGATGGACAGTGTGTGTGTCATGGCAAACCCCCTTTTGAGCCGCGGACCTTGGATGCCCGCGGCGACTTGCCAACGCGAAACCTACGGTTACGCCCCCGGGCCGTCAACCGAATTCACTTCACAAATTCTGGAATCCACTTCGTGTCGACGGGGAGCCATCCGCCGAGAGGCGCTCGCCGCTCAAAAAATGCAGGTGGCGTACGTGCGTGCGAGCAAGTGGCGTGCGTGCGTGAGCGGGTGGCGCGGCACAGGTCCCCCTCACCGGCGACCCCGCCGCGCCACCCGAGCTGAGCTCAGGTCTTCCTCGTGGTCACCTTCACGACCGTGGGCAGGCACAGGCGCTCGTGCGCCTTGGTCAGGAAGACCTTGCCCGTGCCGAACTGGTTCAGGTCATAGACCTGTGGCTTGATCGGCGTCGTGAACTCCGGGAAGCACATGAGCGACTTGTCCGTCGCCGCCTGGATCTTGTACACCTTGCCCTTCACGACCTTGACGGTCGGCACGCACAGCAGGTTGGCGACGCCGACCTTGACCTGGACGAACTTCGGGAAGGAGAACTGGTCTTCGACCTTCACGGATGCCGGCAGGTGGAACGCGTACGCGCCGGGCAGCACGGTCAACGGGTAGCACGTGAAGTGGTCGAGACCTGCGGGCTCCTTGGTGGATTCCTTGGGCGGCCCCGTGAGGCTCTTCCACGTGGGAAGGCACAGCCTCGTCGGCGGGCTCGCGGTCATGTCGCCCTGGCCGAACTGGTTCGTGAGCGACACCGTGGTCTGCGGGAAGTTGGGGTACGCGATTGCCCAGCACAGCAGATGCGCCTTGGGGTGGCGTGCCAAGAACACGCCGGTGGGCACCGACTTGTTCGCCGGGTTGCAGTGCATCGCGACGGACCGAATGGTCGGCGAGAAGAGCTTCGGCTGCAGCAGGTTCAAGAGCTGGACCTTCGGCACGCTGTAGCCTTTGCCAGACGCGGAGTAGCAGAGGAAGTGGTCGAGCGTCGGCACGGACTTCGGCGAGGCCGAGCTCGGTTGCGACACGGCCAGGCTGGCTGCGACGAGCCCCAAGGACGCGACGCCGAGGCCGATAGCTCGCGCGGAGCGCGAGATCGTGTGGGACATGGCATACCCCCCTTTTCAAGGCGGGGCACCGGTCCCGCCGCAACTGCCAGCCGCAATCTACGACACCAGGACCGTTCCATCACGTCGCACCCCACCCCACCACTGGATGGGTGAGCCAGTGTCGGACCATCGCTTCCGGGTCTATCCGACCGTCAAGCAGGCGAACGCCCTCGATCGCGCCCTGCGATTGCAGTGCGAGCTCTACATCGATCGATACAGGATGCTGGTTGGGGTGAGCTGGCACGGATGCTCGAGTACAAAGCGGCGGACGCTGGTCGCGAGCTACGTGTCGTCGCACCCCAGTTCACCTCGCAGCGGTGCTCCAAGGGCGAGCACACCGACGAGGCGAGCCGGCGATCACAGGCGGTGTTCAGATGCACGGCGTGCGGGTATGAGTCCCACGCCGACGTCAACGCCGCCTGCAACGTGCTGTGGGCCGGTAGGGCCCAGCGGGCTTTGGCCCGCGCAGGGTGAGTTGACCCACTTCCCCAACGGAATTTGCTTCCAACTTTGTGGCCAGCTGCGCCCCCGGGTTGTGCTGGCTCGGCCAGCCTCGATCCGGGTGATCGGCGCGACGGACGCGAGCCCGGCTGCCCGGTCCAGGGCGAACCGAGCCCCGGGCTCGCCTCGACGACGCCCTCGTGGTGAAGCACGCATCGGACTCGGGGGACAGCGCCGCGGCGTGGGGCACGACGCGCCGCGCGTCGCACCACGCGTCGCACCACGCGTCGGGAACGTGTTGCTGATTTGGACCACGACGTGTGCCGAGAACGCGGAATGGCGTTCGTCGGGCGGTAGGTTTCCTTCGGTGTTCCTGAAGCGCCTCAGCATCAAGGGCTTCAAGTCGTTCGCGGACCCGACCACCCTCGAGTTCGAGCCGGGCGTCACCGTCGTCGTGGGTCCGAACGGATCGGGCAAGTCCAACGTCGTGGACGCGGCCACGTGGGTGCTCGGGGCACAGGGCCCTCGCGCGCTGCGCAGCCAGAAGATGGAGGACGTCATCTTCGCGGGCACGGCGTCGCGAGCCGCGCTCGGCCGAGCCGAGGTCAGCCTCACCATCGACAACGCGTCGGGACGCCTCCCTGTTGACCTCGCCGAGGTCACCATCACGAGGACGCTCTTTCGCAACGGGGAGTCCGAGTACGCGATCAACGGCGCGCCCTGCCGGCTGCTCGACATCCAAGAGCTGCTGAGCGACTCGGGGGTCGGCCGTCAGCAGCACATGATCATCGGACAGGGCCAGCTCGACCAGGTGCTGAACGCACGCCCCGAGGAGCGCCGCAGCATCATCGAGGAGGCCGCGGGCGTGCTCAAGCACCGACGTCGCAAGGAGCGCGCCGAGCGACGACTCGCGACCACCCAGGAGAACCTCGAGCGACTCGGCGACCTCCTGCGTGAGGTGCGCCGCCAGATGCGCCCGCTCGAGCGCCAGGCAGCCGCCGCGCGCTCGCACGCCGAGCTCGCCGCCGAGCTCGCCGCGGTGCGCCGCTACCTCTACGGCCAAGAGCACGCGACGCTCATCGAGCGCGAGCGCGAGCTCACCGCGGCGCTGCGAGCCGTCGAGTCCGACGTCCGCGAGCTGCGGCTGCGGACCCGGACGCTCGACGCCCAGGCGTCGGCTGCCACGGCCGAGCTGTCGAGCCGCCGCGCCGAGGAGCTCGCCGCGGCGATGGGCGAGCTGCGCGTCCTGCAAGGACGGGTCTCGGGCACCGGCCGCGTGCTGTCCGAGCGGCGCCACGCCGTCGAAGCGGCACTCGACGCCTCCGCGGACGAGAACGTGGTGGCGTCGCTCGAGTCGGACGCCGCGAAGCTCGCGGCCGAGCTCGAAGGGGTGTCGATCCGCCGCAAGGGTCTCGACGTCGAGCGCGCCGAGCTGACCGGGGCCGAAACGTCGCTGCGTGCTGACCTGCGCGAGTTCGAGGCCACGTGGGGCGCAGAGGGCGATGCTGACTCGCCCGTCGTCTACGAACGCGCACTCGAGCGTCGCGCGCTCCTCGAACGAGCGCTCGCCGCGCACGAGTCGAGGTCGGGCAACCTCGAAGAGCGCCGCGACCGCACGGCGAGACGCCATGACGAGCTCGTCATCACCGCCGGCGTCGCGGCGTCGGCGCTGAACGACGCCGAGCGCGAGCGTGATCGAAGCGAGAACTTCGTGCGTGCCGCGGTCGAGGCGATCGAGTCGCGCCGTCGCGACGCCCAGGCAGCCGAGCTGACCTTCCGCGAGCACCAGGACGCCGCCTCGAGGAGCCAGGCTCGCGCCGAGGCGCTTGACCGGGCGCTGTCGGAGATCACCGGGGCCATCGGCCACGACGCGCTCGGCGACCTCGATGGCGTGCTGGGCGCGCTCGTCGACCTGGTTGACGTCGAGGCGGGCTACGAGCGGGCGGTCGAGGCCGCGATCGGCGCGTCGCTCGCGGCGGTGGTCGTCGACACCGGGCCGACCGCTCGGCGCGCCCTCGAGCGACTCCGCTCGGAGGGCGCGGCCGGCCTGGTTCTGCCTGCGCTTCGTGCGAGCGAGCCCGACGTGGTGCCGGGCAACGGCACCGTCGCGATCCGCACGGTCGTGCGGCCGCGACCGGGTGTCGCACACGACGTCGCGATCGCGCTCGACCGGCTGCTCGCGCGCTGCGT
>PMON01000051.1 GCA_003162395.1 Acidimicrobiaceae bacterium | reverse complement strand
GATCTGCGGCGTCGCCACCTCCACATAGCCGGCCGCCTCGGTCCGCCGACGGACGTAATCCTCCAGCGTGCGATAAAGCGTCCAGCCTTTGGGATGCCAGAACACCATGCCCCGGCCCTCCTCCTGGATGTGGAAGAGGTCCATGGCCCGGCCGATCTTACGGTGGTCGCGCCGCTCGGCCTCCTCGAGGCGGTGAAGGTGCTCGGCGAGGGCGGCCTCGGACTCGAAGGCCGTCCCGTAGATGCGCTGGAGCTGGGGTCGGTGCTCGTCGCCGCGCCAGTACGCGCCCGCCACGCGCTGGAGTCGGAAGTGCCCGAGCCGACTCGTGGAAGGGACGTGGGGACCACGGCACAGGTCCGTGAACGCGTCCGTGTTGCGGTAGCTCGTGACCACGCCGCCGTCCGCGCCGGCGTCGACCTCGTCGGCGCCTTGGGCGACCTTCTCGATGATCTCGATCTTGAATGGCTGGTCCGCGAACAGCTCGAGGCCGCCCGCGACGGTGTGCTCGTGGCGCTCGAACGGCTGTGCTTCGGCGATGATCTCGCGCATCGTCGCGTCGATGCGCTCGAGGTCGTCGTCGCTGAACCGGGCGTCGTCGGGCAGCTCGAAGTCGTAGTAGAAGCCGTCGGCGATGACCGGACCGATGGCATAGTGCGCGCCGGGCCAGAGGCGCAGCACGGCCTGGGCGAGCACGTGGGCGGTCGAGTGGCGGAGCACGTCTCGCCCCGCGGAGGAGTCGGGGGTCAAGAGGCGTACCGAGGAGCCGTCGACGAGGCTCGCGTCGAGGTCGACGGGATGCCCGTCGCGCTCCGCGGCGACGACCGCCTTCGCGAGGCGCGGGCCGATGGACGCGGCGAGGTCCGAGTAGGTCGAGCCGCTCGGGAGCTGGACCGCCGCGCCGTCAGGAAGTGTGATCGTCACCGTGGCGGACATCGTCATCTTCCTCGTGGCGGTCGCTACAGGTTAACGCCAAGAAGCGCGAGGGCCGGTCCACGGTCGGTGCCGCGCGGCGCCGCGTCGATGGCGCGGAGCGCCGCGGGGGCGTCGAGGTCGTCGTCGAGCGCGACGCGCACGTCGTCGAGCAGGGCCGTGCCGTCACGGGTGCCCGCGGAGTCCGCGTACGCCGCGGCGCGGCGACGGCCGTCGTCTAGGTCCGCGTCGGTCCAGGTCCAGTCGCCTCGGTAGTGGTGTCCGAGCAGCGCCAGCCGGACGGCCGCGGCAGGTGCTCGCTCGAGCAGCTCGGAGACGAAGACGAGGTTGCCGAGGGACTTGGACATCTTCGCGCCGTTGAGCCCGACGAGACCCACGTGCACCCAGTACCGCACGAACGGTCGCCCGGTCACCGACTCGGACTGGGCGGCCTCGCACTCGTGGTGCGGGAAGATCAGGTCGCGTCCCCCGCCGTGCACGTCGATCGTCTCGCCGAGCTCGCGCAGCGCGAGCGCCGAGCACTCGATGTGCCAGCCAGGCCGTCCCGGGCCCCAGCGTGACTCCCAGGCCGGCTCGTCAGCCAGCGACGGCTGCCACAGGACGAAGTCGAGAGGGTCGAGCTTGTGCGGGTCGTCGGGGTTCCCGCCGTTCTCCTTGGCGAGGACCAGCATCTCGTCGCGACCAAGGTGGCTGAGGGCGCCGAAGTCCGCGAACCGGGCCACGCGGAAGTAGATCGCCCCACCCGCCTCGTACGCGACGCCGGCATCGAGTGCGCGCCCGATGAGCGAGAGGATCTCAGGGATCGCCGAGGTCGCGCGTGGCTCGGCGTGCACCGGCAGGATGCCGAGCCCCAGCATGTCGCGGTCGAACCTCGAGATCTCCTGTGCGGCGAGGTCGAGGTAGTGCACGCCGAGCTCGCGTGCCTTGCGCAGGATGTCGTCGTCGACGTCGGTCACGTTGCGCACGCACCTCGTCTCGTGACCGAGGTCTCGGAGTCGGCGCTGGAGCACGTCGTAGGTGAGGTAGACCGCCGCGTGCCCGAGGTGGGCAGCGTCGTACGGCGTGATGCCGCAGGAGTACATCGTGACGAGTGGCCCGAGCTCGAGCTCGAGGATCTCGCGACGACGCGTGTCGTAGAGCCGCACGCCTCAGATCCCTCCCAAGAGCAGCGTCGAGTGCACCTTGTGTCGGACGTTGATCGTCGCGAACACCGCGGTGAACGCCTCGATCGCGCCTGCCTGGGCGAGGCTGCCCACCTCGACGGCGCGCAGACCGTCGATCGAGTCGACGAATCGGCACGTCACCTCGCGGGCGTCGGGGTCGTCACCGCAGACAAGGACGTCGGCGCGGAGCCCGCTGCCCACGTCCTCCATCTTCGAGGCCGGCAGGTGGTGCAGCGCGCCGGTCACCCGTGCCGTGGGGATCGCGGCTTGGAGCTGGCCGGCCATCGAGCCCCTCGGCGGCAGGAGTGCGAGCAGCTCGCGCCCCTGCTTGGCGAGGGCATTCGCCATCGAGATCACGACCTTGCCGTCGAGGGCTGCCGCCAGGGGCCGCACGGTCGCGACGACGGCGTCCCACGGCGTGGCGACGACGACGAGCTCGGCGAGGGCCGCCTCTTCGTTGGCGCAGCCGTGCAGCACGTAGTCGTGGTCCCCGAGGAGCGAGGCCGCGACGCTGGCCGCGCGCTCCGCGTCGCGTGACCCGAGACGGACGTCGTGGCCCGCCAGGGCCGCTCTGATGGCGAGGCCGCGACCCGCGGGACCTGTTCCGCCGATGATGCCAACCTGCACTGCGCAACCTTCCCACAGTCGTCTTGCAACGTGCGAAGTAGCGTGGTCGCGTGTCACTCCTCACTGGGAAATGCCTCCTCATCACTGGCGTGCTCACGTCGGACTCGCTCGCCTTCACCGTCGCGCAGCGCGCACTCGAGGAGGGCGCGCGCGTCGCGCTCTCTGGCGCGGGCCGGGGTATGTCGCTCACGCGCCGGACCGCGCGGCGGCTCGGTGACGTCGGGGAGGTCTTGGAGCTCGACGTCACGGTCCCCGCCCAGATGGACGAGGCCCGTGACGCGCTCCGCGAGCGCTTCGGCCGACTCGACGGGCTGCTCCACGCAATCGGGTACGCGCCGGCGGACTGCCTCGGTCACGGCATGCTCGCCGCGAGCGCTGCCGACGTCGGCACCGCCTTCGAGATCTCGACGTACTCACTGGCTGGCCTGACCAAAGCGATGCTGCCGCTCCTCGAAGTCGCCGGCAGCGACACCGGCGCGTCGGTCGTCGGGCTCGACTTCGACGGGACCCGGGCGTGGCCCGTCTACGACTGGATGGGCGTCGCCAAGGCCGGCCTCGAGTCGCTCACCAGGTACCTCGCCAAAGAGCTCGGGCCGAAGGGCATTCGGGTGAACCTCGTCGCGTCGGGGCCGGTGCGCACCATCGCGGCGAAGTCGATCCCCGGCTTCGCGGCATTCGAGGACACCTGGGGCGATCACGCACCGCTCGGTTGGGACGTGCACGATGCCACACCGGCGGCGAACGCCGCGATCGCGCTGTTCTCGGACCTCCTCAAGGCAACCACTGGTCACGTTCTTCACGCCGACGGTGGCGTTCACACGATTGGCATGTGAACATGTTGTGGTGCCTGAGGAGGTGTCGGCATGGCCCTGAAGATCGAAGGCGGGCGCAGAAGCGCCCCAACGCGGCACGTCATCAGCCTCGCCGCGCCCCGTCGACCACGGCGAGGGATGAACACGAGGGCCTACACGGTCGGGATTGTCACCAGTGACTTCCTGCTCGCGTGGGCGTCGCTTGCGATCGGGCTCTACTTGCTCAGCCTCGTGTCGAGGAACCCCGAGAACCGGCTCTCCAACTTCTGGGTGAACTACCCGCACGGCACCGCGTTCCCGCTCGGCATCGTGCTCGGCATGGCGCTCGCGGGGATGTACCGCATGTCGCGTCGAAGCCCGACGCAGAGCACGTTCACCGAGCTCCAGAACTACACGATGGGCGTCACCTTCGGCGGCGTGCTCGCGCTCGCGCTCTCCTACATCGCGCACCACTACGCGTACTACACCGTCCAGGTGGCCACCCAGGTGCTCGCCGCGATGACCGTCGCGGTCTTCCTGCTCCCGATCGGGCACGCCGTCTTGCGACACGAAGTCCTCCGCCAGAGCCCCGTGCGCGTGCTCATCGTCGATCGCGGCGAGGGCGTTGCGCGCTTCACGACGCACCTGCGCTTGAACTTCGGGATTCAGGTCGTGGGCTGGGTAGCGACGACCGAGTCGCTGCCGCCTGGCGCGCTCGGTCGGCTCTCGGACCTCGAGCAGGTCATCCGGGACTTCGAGGTGGACCGCATCGTCATCGGGTCGACCGGTGACTTCGAAGGCGACCACCTCGCCGAGTACCGCCGCGCCATGCAGCTCGCCGACGTCGCCTTGGTGCCGAGGGTCTTCGAGCTCGTCTCGTGGCGCTCGCGGCTCACCGAGCTGTCAGGCCTCCCGCTGCTCGAGACCGTCCCGCCACAGATGACCGCGCTCGACAGGTTCACGAAGCGGACCTTTGACGTCGTGGTCGCGAGCGTGCTCGTTGCCGTCAGCATCCCGTTCGCGCTCGTGATCGCTGCCGCCGTCAAGCTGACGTCGCCGGGCCCTGTCTTCTTCCGCCAAGAGCGCCTGGGTCGGCACCGCCGGACCTTCACGATCTACAAGTTCCGGACCATGCGCATCGACAGGTCGTCTCGGCGCGAGGACGCCGACGAGGTGCTCGACGGCCTCGTCCCGCTGCACGAGGCGCGGGGAAAGGCCGACGACGTCGAGCGGCTGACGCCGATCGGCGGGTTCCTGCGGCGCACCGGCCTCGACGAGATCCCCCAGTTCGCGAACGTCCTCGCGGGCTCGATGTCGGTCGTCGGCCCGAGGCCGTTCGTGACCTCGGAGTCAGAGCCGCCCTCGGGGTGGACGGCGCGCCGCTTCGACCTTCGGCCCGGCATCACCGGGCTGTGGCAGGTCTCGGGACGCAACGAGCTGACCGCCGAAGAGCTCCGTCAGCTCGACTACCTCTACGTCACGAGCTGGGCGCTGTGGTGGGACATAAAGATATGTGCGGACACGCCTCGGGCGATGATCCGGGGGCTCGGTGCCTACTGAGCTCACGATCGTCCACGACTATCTGACACAACGGGGCGGTGCCGAGCGAGTCGTCCTGGTCTTCGCAGAGGCCTTCCCCAACGCCACGATCCTGACCTCGCTCTACGACCCCGCCGACACGTTCGAGGCGTTCAGGGACCTGGACGTGCGCACCGGCATCCTCGATCGGTCGGCCTTCCTGCGCGAGCACCACCGCGTGGCCCTGCCGTTCCTCGCCCCCTGGTTCGCCGCCCAGCATGTCGACGCCGACGTCGTGCTCGCGAGCAGCTCGGGCTGGGGGCACGAGGTGCGCACCGACGGGCGCCTCATCGTCTACTGCCACGCGCCCGCGAGGTGGCTCTACCAACAAGAGCAGTACCTCGGCCGATCCACGCTGCGCTCGTTCGTGGGGCGCGCGGCAATGGGCGTGCTCGGACCGCCCCTGCGGCGCGCGGACCAGGCAGCGGCTCGGCGCGCGGCCACCTACCTCGCCAACTCGACCGCGACCGCCGAGGTCATCGGCACGCTCTACGGACGCGACGCCGAGGTGCTCTGCCCGCCGCCCGCGCTCACGTCTGACGGCCCGATGGCGCCGGTCGACGGGCTCGAGGAGGGCTTCGTGCTGTGCGTCTCTCGGCTCCTCGCCTACAAGCAGGTCGGCCTCGTCGTGGACGCGGCGCGCGAGTCGCCCGCGCTGCGCTTCGTCATGGTCGGCGAGGGACCGCTGCTCGGGCCGCTCAGCGAGGTCGCGCCGCCGAACGTCCGCTTCCTCGGCACGGTCGACGACCCGACGCTGCGCTGGTGCTACGCCGCGGCCTCCGTCCTCGTGTCGGTCAGCTTCGAGGACCTCGGGCTCACGCCGCTCGAAGCGGCGGCGAACGGCACGCCGGCAGTCGCGCGTCGCTTCGGCGGCTACCTCGACACCGTCCGCGACGGCGAGACGGGGATCCTGCTCGACGAGGTGAGCCCTGCCTCGATCGCGCGGGCCGTCGAGTCCCTCGCACAGCGCCCGCCTGCTGCCGCGACGCTCGCCGAGCACGCCGCGGCGTTTGGCAAGGAGCGATTCATCGCGCGGCTGCGCGAGGTCGTCACGGCGAGCTGACGCGGGCGAGCAGCTCGTCGAAGCGGGTCGCGACCACCGGCATCGAGAACGACGCCAGCGCACGCGGCCTGGCGTCGTGCCCGAGTGCGGCAGTCCCGACCCGGTCAGCGGCTCGCTCGGTGATCGCGCGCGCGAGCGCCGCCGGGTCGCGCTCGGGGACGAGGATGCCCCCGCCGGTTGTCCCCACGACCCATGGGATGGACCCCGTCGAGGTCGCGAGCACGGGGACGCCGTGGGCGAGCGACTCGACGAGCACGCGCCCGAACTGCTCCTCCCAGGTGCCGGTCGTGCGGCTGGGCACGCAGGTGAGGTCGGCCATCGCGTAGACGTCGCCAACCGACGCGTGGGGCACCGCGCCGAGCAGCTGGACGCGCTCGCCGGCACGACGGACGCGGTCACGCAAGGGTCCGTCACCAGCGACGACGAGGCGAGCGTCGATCGCGAGCGACTGAAACGCGTCGAGCAGGTCCTCGATGCCCTTCTCAGGGGCCAGGCGCCCCACGAACCCGACGGTGAACGTGCCGTCGGGCATCGGGCGCTCGTCGGCCGCGTCGACGCCGTGGGGCACGACCTCCACGAGGCCGGTCGCACCCCACGTGGTCGCGAGCGCGGCCGCGGCCGGGGAGCGAGCAGCCACGAACGCGGCGCGGGCGAGGAGGTCGTGGCACCAGCGCCGCACGACCGCGGGAAGCCGTCGATCGAGGGTCTCTGCGAGCTGCACGCCGAAGGGAAGACCACGTCGACGTGCGGCCCGGCTCCACTGCAGCGCGGCGACCGAGAACGGCTCCTCTTCGATGAAGACGACGCTCGGATCGATCCGCGCCAAGATCGAGCCGCACGCCGCGAGGTACGCGTGGCGCTGCGGCCGCCCGCGACCCAGCACGCCCGCGAACGTCACCTTGCCGCCCAGCTCGGGGTCCACGCCGGCGTCGAAGCCCTCCGGCGCGTACTCGCTCGACCATCGCCTCGGCACCACGAGGTGCACGTCGACCCCGCGGCTCGCCAGCTCTGCGTAGACGCGCTGGTTGGCAGGCAGCACGCAGGCGTGGCTCACCACGGCCACGGTCCGTGCGGTTCGTGCCACGTCGGTATCGTCGCAGCCGGCCCGAGCGGCGCGCAGGACCCCTTTCACACACCGCCTCTCGCGACACCCGTGACGGCGGCGTCGACGGTCCGTCATCGCGCCGAGGCCCGTCTGGAACACTGTGGTCGTGTCGGACGACCACGACGCGCCGGCGCCGGCCGCGCTGCAGCGCGGGACTGAGTTCCGAGGACGACGCGTCGCGATCAACAGCATGACGCTGCTCGCCGGCCAGATCTTCTTCACCTTGATCGGCTTCGTCACGACGCCGGTGGTGCTGACCCACGTCGGACTCGTCGAGTTCGGGCTCTGGGGGCTCATCATGACGACGGTGGGCTACATCACGGTCGTCGACCCGGGCTTCGGCGACCTCGTCACCCGCTACGGCGCGAGGGCCCAGCTCGCGGGCGACCGGGACATGGGCGCCAGCCTCTGCTCGGTCGCGTCGCTCGCCTGGATCGGCTTCGGGATCCTCGGGCTCCCGATCCTCATCTGGGCGATCCCTGCGTGGGTCCCGCACCTCCACGGCCTGCACGCGGGGCTCAGCCACGTGGCGATCGAGTTCTTCGAGTGGGGGTACGCCTACACGGTCGCCGGCTGTCTCAACGCGATCATGTCGTCGCGGCTGACCGCCATCGGTGACCAATGGCTCGTGACGGTGATCGACGCCGCCACGCGGCTCGTGTACGCGGGCGTCCTGCTCGGCATGCTGTTCACCGGCAGCAAGCTGAGCGCCCTCGTGGTCGCCTCGTCGGTGCAGCTCGCCGTGACGTTCGTCGTCACGGTCGGCTTCGTCTCGGTCCGTGCAGGGGCCCCCTACGGGAACCCCTTGCGCCTTGACCGCTCCATGCTCCGTGAGATGACGAGGTTCGGCAGCTGGCTGCAGCTGGGAGGCGTCCTCGAGCTGCTCACCTACGAGACGGACGCCGTCGTGATCAGCACCTTCGTGTCGGTCGGCCGAAACGGCACATACCAGCTCGCCCAGAAGGCCGCGGGGATGACGACCTACTTCGGCTTCATCGCCCAGTCCTCCATGCTGAGCGCGATCTCTGCTGCCTACGCGGCGGGCGAGGGGCTCGCGGCGATGCGGCGCATGTACACGAGGGCGAACCGCCTCGTCGCGCTGCTCGGGAGCCTGATCGGTGGGTCGCTCCTCGGGATGGCGCCGGTCTTCTTCGCGTTCTGGCTGGGCAACTACCCGCCGCGCGGCGGGATCCCGATCACCGACGCGGCGGCGTGCCTCGCGGTCACCGCGCTGCTGATCGGGCTGCCCCGGCCCGCCGCGGCCGCGACGATCATGGCGATGGGGCGCGTCGGCCTCGGCGTGCGCGCCCAGCTCGCGGCCTTCGTGATCAACCTGGCCCTCACCGTCGCGCTCGTCAGGCCCCTCGGGATGGTGGGCGTCATGCTCGCCACGGTCATCGCCAAGCTCGTCGCGACCAGCTACCTCCTCGTCCGGTTCCACCGGCTCATCGAGGGCTCCGCGAGTGACCTGCTGTTCTCGTGGATGACCAAGCTGGTCGCGGCGATCGTCGCGGGGGCAGGCTGCGCTCGCCTGGTGCTCCTCGTCCTGCCGAGCTCCGTCGTGCACCAGCGCGTGCCCGCGCTGTTTGCCCTCGTGCTGCTCGGGACGGTGTACGCGTCGGTGTTCCTGCTCGTGATCCGCGTGACGAGGTACTTCGCGGCCGAGGACCTCGCGTGGTTCGAGGCGATCCTCCCCGGGCCGCTGTCCAGGGTTGTCGCCCACCGCGCGACGCGCGGGCTCTTGGGGGTCAGCGCGTGACGACGATCGCCGTCGTCATCCCGACGCACCGTCGCGCGGGGTCGCTTGCGGACTGCCTTGCCGCGCTGGCCGCCCAGGACCGAGCGCCCGACGAGGTGCTCGTCGTCGCGCGGGCCGGCGACGCCGACAGCGCGCACGTCGTGGCCGTCGCGCCGATTGCGTGTCGGTACCTGGAGCTCGATGAGCCCGGCGTGCTCGCCGCGATGGGCGCGGGCGCACGGGCGGCGACCAGCGACGTGATCTGCTTCACCGACGACGACGCGACCGCCCCGAGCGGCTGGCTCACCGGGCTGCTCGCGCTCCTCGACGCTGCGCCGCTCGTCGGGGCGGCGGGCGGCCGCGACGAGCTGTTCGACGGCGAGGTCCCGCGGATCGAGCCGCGCACGAGCGACGTCGGCCGCCTGACCTGGTTCGGGCGCCACGTGGGCAACCACCACCTCGGCCAGGGCCCCCCGCGCGAGGTCGCGTTCCTCAAGGGGGTCAACGCCGCGTACCGCAGGAGCGCCCTCGGCATCCCTCGCGGGCTGCGGGGCTCGGGCGCCCAGGCGCACTTCGAGATCGCCGTCGGCCGCTTTACGCGGTCCCGTGGCTGCACCTTGCTCTACGACCCCGAGCTCGCCGTGCAGCACCGTCCCGCCGGGCGCCTCGGCGAGGACTCCCGCGCCGACCCGTCCAACGGCGCGATCAGCGACGCCGCCTACAACCTCGTGGTCGCGATCGGCGGGGCGCGTGGGATCGCCCGCAGCGTCTACGCCGTCGTGGTCGGGGACCGCGGCTGCCCGGGGATCCTGCGCGGGCTGGTCGCCCTCGTGCGCCACGACGCGGCGACGGCGCGCAAGGTCGCGCCCTCGGTGCGAGGCACGCTCGCGGGCAGCTGGGCGCTCGCGCGCGGTCGCGGCGTGACCTACGAGACCTTCGACTGAGCGGCCGCCACGAGCTCGTCCTCGAGGAGGGTTGCGACCACCTCGGGCGCGAATCGTTCGGCCTCCCTGCGGCACCGAGCGGCGAGGTACGCGCGCTCGTCGTCGGAGAGCGCCAGCAGCTCGCGCACGGCGGCGGCGACGGCGGCCACGTCGCCGGGCTCGACCACGCGCGCGACGTCGGCGGGGAGGCCCTGGGCCGCGCCCACGGCGGGAGTGACGATGACGGGCGTCCCGCACGCGAGCGCCTCGGCGACGGTGAGCCCGAAGGGCTCGTAGCGAGAGAGCTGCACCAAGCACAGTGACCGAGCCATGAGCGCCGCGACCTCGTCGCGGTCGAGGTGCCCGACGGCCCGCCCGACGCGGTCGTCGAGGTCCTCGAGCATGCCCGAGTAGTCGCTCCACAGCGACGGGGCGCCGACGACGAGCACCTCGACGTGCCCGGCGAGGTCGCGCAACGCGTGCGACAGGGCGACGACGTCCTCCAGCCCCTTGCGCACGGTGAGCCGCCCGACGCTCACGACCGAGGCGGGCACGGGCGCACCACCTTCGACGTCGGGCACGGCAAGTGCGAAGCGCTCGAGGTCGATGCAGTTCGGGACGACCGACACGCGATCAGGGTCGAGCCCGTAGTCCGACACGAGGTCGCGACGGAACGCGGGGGAGATCGCGAGGACGCGGTCAGCACGACGGGCGTCCCGGGCCTGTCGGGCGGCGCGCGCGACGAGCCACGCGCGCACGAGCATCGGGCGCCACGCTCCTTCGAGCGCGGCGGAGAGCACGCGCTCTTGGCGCATCCAGCGCAACTCGCCCGCGGCGTGGACCGAGGGGTGCACGACGAGGGGCGGGCGCCGGCGCCGGGCGGGCACGCCGAACGACTCGATGTTGGAGCACTGGTAGATCGCGTCGTAGGGCACGGCACGATGCCGCGCGGCGAGCGTGGCCGCCAGGCGACGCCGAGCGAGCGCGGCGGCGACCTGGTGCGAGGCCATCTTGGTGAGCCGGTCCCTCGAGTACCAGCGCTCGAAGCCGAACCTCGAGTGGGCCGCCACAACCTCGATCCCCGGCACGCCGCCGAGCTCGCCGGGCCCGTCGGTCTCCCGGCTCATCGCCACGTAGCAGTCGATGCTCGAGCCGCGTCGGGCGAGCGCCTCGAGGAGCAGCCCCGCCACCCCCGGCGCGCCACCGGTGCGCGGATTGGGCACCGGCCCGACATAGGCGATGCGCAAGGACGGGCGCTCGAGGCCCGGTGCAGGGGCCGTCGATCGATCCTTGTGGTGCCGCCACTGCGTGGCGGTCACCCAGCACGCGACCGCCAGCTGTCCCGCGGCGAGCCGAGCCCACCGCACGGCGCGCCGCGGTGACCCGTCGATGCCCCCCTCGGCACCCGCGATGGTGCGCCACCGCCGGAGCATCGACGCCAAGGGCGCGACGCGAACCGGCAGCCGCGACGCTTTCGCGTCGGGGAAGCGGCGGAGCAGGAGCCAGTCGTCGACGACGAGCCGCCCACGCGCGTCCCATTGGCGAGCCTGGTAGGGACGGCCAGGGTGCACGACACGCATGGCCGGGTTGAACACGACGTCGCCGACACTCGATCGAATGCGCCAGGCGAGGTCACGGTCCTCGTGCGCCGCGTGCGGGAACTGACGGTCGAAGCCCCCGACGGCTCGCAGCGCCGAGGTCCGGTACGCGACGTTGCACGTGAGGAAGCTCCCGCCGTCGTGGTCGTACACCGAGTGCTCGTAGAGGGGGTCGAACGCGGGCGAGTCGGTCCGACCCGTGACGCCTGCTGACGCCGTGAGCGACTCGAGGGTCCCGAGGGCCTCGGCGAGCCAGTGAACGTCGACCTCGACGTCGTCGTCGGTGAACGCGACGACGGGCGCGGTGGCGGCTGTGATGCCGAGGTTCCTCGCGCGCGACGGCCCGACCCCCGTGGTGCGCAGGACGCGGACACGGCCGTCGCCCACCGAGGTGACCGGTGGCGTCGAGCCGTCGTCGACGACGAGGACCTCGCAGCGTCGCGCGGTGGCGTCGCACGCCGCGAGCACGCCCGCGACGCAGCGCTCGAGCAGCGCCGGGCGGTCCTTGGTCGGGATGACGACGCTGATCGCGGGTTCGTGTGCGGCGCGGTTGCTAGCCACGGCGCCGTCGACGACCTCGTCGCGACCTGTCGGACGCTGCGCGCCACGCCCCGAGCAGCCGCGGCGCGAGCGCCTGGGGGGTGTAGGCCGCCGCGGTTCGCACGGCTGCCTCCCCCAGGCGGGCGCGCAGTGCCTCGTCGTCGGCGAGGCGCCGCAGCGCGCGGCTGAGGGCGGCCCGGTCGCCCATGGCGTAGGTGACGCCGTCGACGCCGTCGCTCACGACCTCGGCGGGGCCGCCTTGATCCGGGACGATGACCGCGCAGCCTGCGCCCATCGCCTCGACGACCACCTGGCCGAAGGGCTCGGGGATCGTGGAGCAGTGGATCAGCACGTCGGTCGCTGCGAGCACGCCCGCCACGTCGTCCACGAAGCCGAGGAACTCGACGCGCCCGCCGATGTCCAGTGCCGCCGCGCGCGCGGGGAGCGAGGCGGCGAATGCCTCCTCGCCGAACAGCGGCGCGCCGACGATCCGAAGGGTGGCGCCCGGCGAGGCGAAGGCATCGGCGAACGCCTCGATCGCGAGGTCCTGGCCCTTCCAGGGTGCGAGTCGGCCGAGCATCGTCACTCGAAGGGCCCCGTGTCGGTCGCGCTCGACAGCCCCGTGCGGGACGATCGACGGGTCGAGGGGGCTCGGCAGCACGAGCCCGTCGACGCCGAGCGCGCGCAGCGTCGACTCGCTGTTGGCGAGCACCATCGTCGGCAGGATCCTCGCGGCGAGGCGGACGAGGCGAACGGCAGGCTCGGGCAGGTACGGGGTCGCGATGCGGTCCCGCACGTGCCACACGCACGGGATCCCCGCGAGTCGCGCCGCGGCACCTCCATAGAGCGCGGACTTGAGCGAGTTGGTGTGCACCACGTCAGGGCGCAGTGTCCGCAGGCGCCGTGCGAGCCTGGTGACGTAGCTTGCGGTCGCGAGGACCGCACGGGGATCGAGCCGTCCCGGTCGCACCGTCGAGCGGTTGACGTGGCGGGCGCGGTCGTCGAGCTCGAGTACCTCGACGGTCGAGCCGGCGTCGGTGAGCCGGCTGCGCAGCGGGCCCTCGGCCCCGAGGATCGCGTGCACGGTCGCCTCGCCGCCGAGGCCGCCGATGGCACGCGCGATGGCGAGCTCGCCGCCTGACAGGACTGCGGTGTGATCGAGGACCACGACGCGGAGCGGCTTGCCGCCGTGGAGCACTCGCTCGTAGAGGAGGTCGTGCTCCTGGGCCACGCGGGCCCAGGAGTGCTGGGCGGCGACGTCGCGCAGTCGCGCAGCACGCTCGGCGGTCACGGGGCCGGCGAGCGCGCTCGTCATGGCGGCGGCGAGCGCGCGCGCATCCCCGGCGGGCACCGCCGCCCCCTCCCCCGCGAGGGCGACGGCCTCGCCCAGCCCCCCCGCGTCGGTCCCGACGACGGGTGTCCCGCAGGCCAAGGACTCGAGCACCACGAGCCCGAAGCCCTCAAGGGCGACACTTGGGATCACGGTCACGTCCGCCGCCCGATACCACTCGACGAGCGCGACGTCCGTGACGGATCCGCAGAACCTGACCGACGACGCGATGCCCAGGCTCGAGGCGAGCGCGCGCAGCCGGGCCTCGTCGGGACCGTCGCCGACGATCGCGAGGAGGTCGCCGACACCTGGCTGGAGCTCCCGCCACGCCTCGAGCAGCACCTCGAGGCCCATGCGCGGCACGAGCCGGCGCACCGAGAGCGCGACGCGTCGAGCCGCGACGTCGAGCGACGATCGCGACGCGGCCCGATCGCCCGGGGCGAAGCGCTCGAGATCGACGCCCGGTGCGATGACGTCGATGGACCAGGGCGCGACGCCGTAGGCGGAGGTCAGGACCTCCGCGAACGCGCCGGAGAGCACCACGAAGCGGTCGGCGCGACGGTAGGCGAGTCGCTCGACGGCGCGCTTCGCCGCGACGTTCCAGCGACTCGATCCGGCGTGGGCGCTCTCGTCCGCCCAGGGGCCCTGGAAGTGCACCACCAAGGGGACCGAGCGCAGCGCGCCGATCGTCGTCGTGAGTGCCGAGGTACCCGCGAAGTGCGCGTCGGCGAGGTCGGGTCGACGAGTCGTCCGCAGGGCGCGATCGATTGAGGCTGCGGCGAGCACCATCGAGCCCGTCGCGCCGCGTGCGCTCGTGATGCCGTCGACCCCGGGGGCGTCGTCGTCGTCTCCGAGGACGACCGCGATCGCGTCGGTGCCCGCGGATCGCTGTGCGGCGAGCAGGTCCTCGAGGTACCGGTTGAGTCCGCCACGCCGCGTCGAGGTGCGCTCGAGGCCGACATGGGTGACCTTCACGATCCCTGCTTGGTCAGCTCGTCGTAGAGGCCGAGCGTGCTCGCTGCCATCGAGTCCCACGAAAAGCGCGTGGCGTGCGACGACGCGACGCCACCCATGGCGCGGCAGAGAGCCCGATCGGCGTCGAGTCGCTCGAGCGCCTCGGTGATCGCGCCCTCGGTCGCCTCGACCACCATGCCGCCCGGCCCGCCACCGTCGTCGAGGCACAGCTCTGGCCCCACCCCCGTGTTGGTGCACACGACCGCGCACCCCGCGGCGGCGCCTTCGGCGACCGCCAGACCGAACGACTCATGGGCCGAGCACGAGAGCACCACGTCGGCTGCCAAGAGCTCGGCCCACACGTCGCTTCGATGGCCCAGCAGCTCGACGCGGTCAGCCGAGTCCAAGGACCTCGCCAGCTCGGACATGACCGCGAGGTCGCCGTCGCCGACGACCCTGAGCCGGCAGCGCGCGGTTCGCGAGACGGCGCGGATCGCCAGCTCGACTCGCTTTCGCTCGAAGTCCCCCGCGACCACGACCACCCGGAGCGCGAGCGCCGGATCGGTGCGCAGGACCGCGGGGTCGCGGGCTGCCGGCACGTCGATGCCGTTCTCGATCAGCACGAGCTCGACGTCGGGATACCGTGCAGCGAGGTCGGCTGCGTCCGCCCTCGAGATCGCGACGAGGCGTCGGGCCCTCCCAGGTTGTAGTGCCCATCGCTCCATGGCCGCGGCAGCCCGGCGACGAAGCGAGCCGATCGCGCCGCCCATGCCGGTGCGCCCCGGCGGGCGGGCCCCTCCCTGCGCCTCGATGACCGCGGCATGGCTGAGGTGCATCGTCACGACGTCGGCCCTCGCGTGGACCACCGCGCCGCACGTGTGCACGAGGTCGCACCTGCGCCGGACGGCGAGGAGACGCAGGGTGCCGAGGAGGTCGAAGGCCACGAGCCTCGCCACGCTCGGGCGCCGCGGTATCGGGACGTGCGTCCGTCGCACGCCAGGCGGCAGCGTCTCGAGACCGTCGCCAGCGACGACCTCGAGATCGACGAGCTCCGCGAGCCGTTCGAGCAGCCGTGCGTTCACGAGCTCCATGCCGCCGCGCCGCGGATCGACAGAGTGCGCGACGTACGCAACGCGGAGTCGCCTCACAACTCCAGGGCGTGCGGCCGCAGCTCGCCGGGGCGGCGCCACGAGATCGCAGGCGGGGGCGGCGGCCTCGCGGCGATCTCGGCGCGCGCACGAATGAGCGACGTGTCGAGGTAGCCGAGGAACAGCCAGATCAGCCAGCACACCGAGTAGAGGTCGCCGTTGGTCCACTGGAAGAGCGTGGCCATGAGCATCCCAAGTGCGAACAGCGAGATCACGTCGCGGCGAATGACCGCTCCGAGGTAGGCGGTCTTGACGGCCTGCCAGAGCACGAAGACGAAGGCGATGAGTCCGAAGACCCCGAACGCGATGCCCATGTTGCCCGGGTCGAACTCGGTGCCGCCGGTCCGCGAGTGCGCGAAGCGGCTCGCAGCCAGGGTGACCGAGCCCGTGCCGTGGCCGAACGGGCTCTTGAAGGCCTGGAGCATGCCCTTCTCCGTCTGACGGATGTGGCCCGGGAGGGACGATCCAGAGCCGAACGGACCACCGATCCCAGACGAAACGTGGTAGCTCAGCTGGCTCGCGGCGCTCGTCCCGCCGCCGCCTCCTCCGAAGTGGCCGCCGAGCACGACCAGCAGGACCACCGCCCCGACGCCGCCGGCGAGCACGCCGATCGGACGCATGCGGAGGCGCGACGCCGCCATGACCCCGATCGCGAGCACGACGAGGAAGATCGCGGTGCGCTCGGACTCGTACCACAGCGCGACTGCCACCGTCGCGGTGCCGGCGAGGTGCGCAGGCGCGAAAAGCCTGGTGTCCTTGCGCGCGAGTGCGAGCCAGGCGACGAGGCTGATTGACAGGAACGCGGCGTACTCCTCGGCGGACGAGAACGTCCCGAATGCGCGGATGACGCCGGAGCCGATCGTGAGGGCCTGATAGCCGTTCGTCGAGATCCACTGCTGGTCCCACGACGGCAGCCCGCGAAACTCCTGGATCAGTCCGTAGACCGCCGAGCAGAGGCCGAGCACGGCGATCGTGCGGATGATCTGGACCGCAAGTGCCTCGTCAACGAGCGTCCGCCCGATCCAAAAGGCGAGCATCGGCACCAGGATGAACAGCAGCCCGCCGAGACCTGCGAGCAGGTTGCCCTGCTTCGGGTTGAACGCCTCGAAGAACGCAATGACGCTGAGCACGCCGACCGCCGTGGCGAATCTGGAGCGGTGCTCGAATGCGCCGCGACTCGCCGCCACGAAGAAGAGCAGCAGGATCACGATCGGACCGATGATGAGCACGGGGTCGCCCGAGAACGTGATGTTGCCGCCACCCGGGGTGAGGCGCCGGAGCATGCCGAGCAGCACCATCCAGACCGGCAAGATGCCGATCATCGTCCTCGGTGACTGCCACACGATCGCCACGAAGACGGGCAACGCGATGAGCACGAGTCCGAGGTGGGTCCCCGAGGCGAGGGCAATGCCAATGCACGCGGACGACGCGCTGAGGACGATGACCCACGCAGACCGGCCCTGTGGCTCGGCGCCACTTGCGTCAATGCCGGTTACGTCAATGTCGGCTACGTCAATGCCGGGTCGCAAAGACATCCTCCTGATTCTCGCACAGGGACTCGACAAACCAAATTCTTAATCGGGATTCGGGGGCGCGCGGCTAACATCCGGGCGATGGTAGCGACGTCCAGCACGCGCGCTCAGCAGAATATTGGCCAATACGTCAACGTTCTCTGGCGACGCAAGGTCACGGTCCTGATGTGCTTGCTCGTCGCCCTGGGCGGCATGCTCATCGTCGACACGCTTCGCTCCCCGGTCTACCAGTCGAGGGCCGAGGTGTTGTTCCCCGGACAAAGCAAGACACCGACGCCGAGTGTGCAAGCGACCGAGGAGATCGAGCTGCTGGCCCCGCAGGTTCGAAAGGCGGCTGAGCGCATCCTGGGCCAGCCGCTGTGTTCGCTGTCAGCCTCCCAGAACACGGGCACCCTGTTCATCTTCGTCACCGGCAGAGCCTCGAACGCGAAGTTCGCCGCGCAGTGCGTGCGCGACCTCATCCAGGGCTTCGACAACATCACTGCCGAGCAGGAGATCACGAAGGCCTACAAAGAGGCAGGGGACGTGACGGCGGAGATCCAGCAGAACAATGCGTCGATCAACTTCACGTCGTACAGGCTCGCCCACATGACGCGAAGGAATGTGGAATTCCAGGGCCTCGCGGCATCGCTCAACCAAGAGATCCGGCGGCAGGGAACGCTCAACAACCTCGACCTCGGCATCATCGCGATTCTCTCGGAGAAGGGCCAAGGCGTGAAGACAGAGGTCGGGGCGTCGGCGAGCTCATCGCCCATCTCGCCCAAGCCCACGACCGACGCGCTGCTCGCGGGCCTCGCGGGACTTGCCATCGGCATCGCCCTGGCGTTGCTGCGCGAGTCGCTGGACGACAAGATCCGGTCGCGCGCCGAGCTCGAGGAGATTGCCGCGGGCAAGCCTGCGATCGGGCTGATCCCGCTCATCTCGGAGTGGGCGGACCGCAAGACGCCGCTGCTCATCGCAGCCGAACAGCCGAAGTCGCCCCCCGCCGAGGCGTTCCGGTCGCTTCGGACCTCGCTGCAGTTCATGTCGCTCGAGACGCCGCTCAAGTCACTGCTCATTACCTCGCCGGCGGCCGCGGACGGCAAGACCACCGTGTCGGCTGACCTCGCCTACACGATCGCGGCCGCGGGCCAAGAGGTCATCCTCGTCGGCTGCGACCTGCGCAAGCCGAGGATCCATGAGTTCTTCGGCATCACCAACGACGTCGGGCTCACCTCGGTGCTCCTGGGTGAAGTCGAGCTCGACGACGCGATCCAGGACGTCCCCGGCAGCCCCTATCTCAAGATCCTTGCGTCGGGCCCCATCCCACCCAACCCCTCCGAGCTCTTGTCGGGACGCCGCACCGAGCAGATCATCGAGGCGCTCAAGCGGCGCTGCGACCTCGTCATCCTCGACAGCACCCCGCTGCTGCCGGTCTCCGACGCCGCGGTACTCGCCGCCAAGGCCGACGGCGTGCTGCTCGTCGCCGCGGCGGGCATCTCGACCAAGCGCGACACCTCACGGGGCATCGAGATCCTTCGCCAGGTCGACGCCGCATTGATCGGCGTGGTGCTCAACAGGGCACCGGCGGCGGACTCCTACGCGTACTACCGCTACGGCTACGGCTACGGCTACGGGTACGGCTACGGGTACGGGTACGGGTACGGCTCGGGCGGGGACCAGCGCCAGGTCCAGGTGGGCACGTCGGTCGCGACGCCCGTCGCCTCAGACGGCCTGGCCACGACGCCCGCGAGCGTCGCGGCTGCGACGAGGGGCGACCCCGACGGTGCCAAAGCACCGTCTGACCCCTCGTCACCTGAGACACTGACGGACTAAGCCGGGCCGCGCGGCCCGAGCGTCGACCAGTCGATGGAACCCTACGTCCACCGCCGCCAGCGGCCCCTCCACCCGTTCCGGCATGGCTGGTGGCACTACACCCAGCACCGCGACGGCCACCACCACGGCCACCGCCGTCGCTCCCGGCGTCACTCGATCAAGCAGCAGCGAACGCCCCGCGAGTCCCTTCGCCGATCCAGCCGGTACCTTCGCGGCCGCTGGCCCCTCGAGATCGGGCGCCAGGTCGCCGTCGGCGCGTTGCTCGCGGTCGCCGTCGTCTTCGTCGTCTGCTCGATCTGGGGGCTGCTCACGATCCTCCAGGCGAAGAACGAGCTGCGCGGCGCCCAGTCAGAAGCAACCTCGCTCGCCGTGGATCGCACGCAGCTGTTCACGGCCACGGGTCGGGCGAACGCGAGCATCCAGATCGCCAAGATGCAGATCGGCACGGACAACGCCGCCAACCTCGTGAACAACTCGATCCCGCTCAAGGTGCTGTCCTGGATCCCCTTCGTCGGCCAGCAAGTGAACGGTGTCACGAGCCTCGTCAACGACTTCGACACGACCGCCCAGCAGGCAGGCACCCTCCTCACGTCGGTCAACGACCTGATCGGCGCGAGTCACGGCACGTCGATCTCGCTGACCGAGCTCAAGCTCCTCGACGTGCGCGTGCACGAGGCCGTGGCGGCGCTGCGCCCGCTCAACCGGGGCTCGGGACTCCTCATCGGCCCGATCGCGAGCGCCCGCGACACCTTCGACTCCGAGCTCACCAAGATCACGGGGCTCCTCTCGACCGGCGGCGACCTCTTGAACTACGTCGGCCCGTTCCTCGGTGCGGACGGTCCCCGCACCTACCTGCTCGCGGGCGAGAACAACGCCGAGATGCGCGACCAGGGCGCGGTGCTGTCCTGGGCCCTGCTCAGCGCGAGCAACGGGACCTTCACGATGACCCATGCGGCGTCGGTCGGCAACCTCACGATCCGACATCCGGCCCCTCTCCGGCTGCCCCACGGCACCGCGGAGGCCTTCGGCGACCTGCAGCCCGAGCAGATCTGGCAGTCCGTGAACGCGACGGCGGACTTCCCGCTCTCCGGGCAGGTGATGGCCGCGATGTACCACCAGCGGACGCACAAGTCCGTCGACGGCGTGATCGCCGTCGACGCCATCGCGCTCCAGCACGTGCTCGACGTGACCGGCCCCGTGCGTGTGCACGGCATCCCGCTCAAGGTCACGCCGTCGAACGTCGTCTTCGTGCTGCTGCACGGCCTGTACCTGCTGTACCCGAAGAACTACGAGGAGAACACCCGCCACGACGAGGTGTCCGCGGTCGCGAAGGCGGCCGTTGATCACATGAAGCGCTACCACTACGACATCGCGTACCTGGTCGACCAGCTCGCCAAGGCCGCCCGGGGACGGCACCTCTTGGTCTGGAGCAAGTTCCCGGTCCTCGAGCGCGCCGTGACGCGGTTCGGCGGCAGCGGCTCGCTCGTGGCCCAGTCAACGAGCGTCGTGCACCTCGCCATCGAGTCGGCGGTCGCGGCCAAGCTCGACTGGTACATCCACACCGAGGCGATCTACCACGTCTCGATCGACTCCAACGGGGCCGCGACGATGGCCGTCAAGGTCGTCGTCGCCAACGCCGCGCCCGTGGGCTGTCGGCCCCACTACATCTGCGGGCCCGACCACACGAACTCGTTCGTCCGGGGCCAGTACGTGGCCCGGCTCGACCTGTGGCTGCCCGCCGGCACGGAGGTCCCGGGCGGGGTGACCGAGTCAGGTCTCACGCTGTGGCGCGCCGAGGTCAACGTCCTTCCCGGCAGGAAAGAGACGCTGCTGGTCACCGGGTTCCTCCCCGACGCGGTGCAGCACGGGGGCTACTCGTTGCAGTTCATCCCCCAGTCGGGGCTCTGGCCGCAGATTTCCAAGGTCACGTTGAGCGCCCCTGGGAGGTCCGTCTCGGGTCCGCCCGCAAAGGACTTCAACTCGTTGGGGTTCTGGTACCTCACGTCCCCCGTCACCTACGGGTGGCAGCTCAGCCGCTGAGCGAGCCCAGCAGCCGCGCGAGGCGCCGCGTCGAGCGCTCGATCTGCCCGAACATCACCTCGTCGCCCTCGAGGCTGTCGGCCTGTGGATCGTCGATGTCGTCGATCGGGTCGGTGCCCAGCAGCTCGCTGCGGTCCCTCGAGGCATGCACGCGCGCGACCCAGGTGCCGAGCGTGTCGCCGGGGCGCGGCGGCTCGCCGGACACGCCCCGGCGGACGATCTCGAGCAGCGTGAAGGACTTGGGCCAGAGCGTGGGCGTCTCGACCACCAGCTCGCGCAGGAGGTCGCGCGTCATGGTGAGGACCAGGTCGGCGTCCTCGCCGAGGTCCGGGGTGAAGGCGACCTGGCCGTGATCGCGGAGGTCGACGCCCTGGAGCAGTGCCAGCTCCACGAAGCCCTCGGGCGCGATCTGGTCCTTTTCGACCGTCATGCCCGCCGAGGTGATCGTGGCGGCCACGTCCGTCGACGCGAGGGCGTGCGTGAGCATGGCCTCGGCCGTTGGCGATCGGCACAGATTCGCGCGGCACAGGAACAAGACGGCGTAGCTCACGCGTTCAGCTCCTCTTCGGCGTCGTCTGCACGAGCGACCTGCGTCGCGAACTGGGTCTCGTAGAGGTCACGGTACAGCCCGCTGTGCGCCAGCAGCTTGACGTGCGTACCGCGGTCCACGATCTTTCCGTGGTCGATCACGAGGATCTCGTCGGCGTTGCGGACCGTCGACAGGCGGTGGGCGATCACGACCGAGGTTCGCCCCTCGAGCGTCACGTCCAGGGCGCGCTGGACGGCGACCTCGCTCTCTGCGTCGAGATGCGCGGTCGCCTCGTCGAGGACCACGACCCGCGGCGCCTTCAAGAGCAGCCGGGCGAGCGCGACACGCTGCTTCTCGCCGCCCGAGAGCCGGTAGCCGCGCTCCCCCACGATCGTGTCGAGCCCGTTTGGCAGCGAGCGGATGAGCGTGAGGATCTGCGCGGACTCGAGAGCGGCGTCGAGCTCTTGGTCGGTGGCGTTCGGCCTCGCGTAGAGGAGGTTCGCGCGCAGCGAGTCGTGGAAGAGGTGCGCGTCTTGGGTGACGACGCCCACGGTGTCGACGATGCTCGCCGTGGTCGCGTGGCGCAGCTCGACGTCGTTGATGAGCACCTGGCCGCCCGTCGGGTCATAGAGCCTCGGGATGAGCGCCGACATGGTCGTCTTGCCCGCCCCCGACGGGCCGACGAGCGCGGTCATGGTCCCGGGCGCCGCAGCGAACGAGATGCCGTGGAGGACATCGGTGCGACCGGTTCGCTCGAGCACCGAGACTGCCTCGAGCGAGGCGATCGAGACCTCCTCGGCCGTCGGGTAGCTGAAGTGCACGTCGCGGAACTCGACCGTCGCGGGCCCGGCGGGGATGTCGACGGCGTCAGGTGCCTCGGCCAGCATCGGGGCGAGGTCGAGGACCTCGAAGAGCCGCTCGAAGCTGACCACCGCGCTCATCAGGTCGACGTGGAGGTTCGAGAGCTGCGTGAGCGGGGCGAACAGGCGCGCAAGGTAGACGGTCATCACGACGACCGTGCTGATCTGCATGGTCCCGTCGACCACGGCCGCGCCGCCGAAGCCGTAGGCGAACGCCGTGGCGAGCGCGGCCGTCAGGCTCAGCCCGACGAAGTACATCCGCTGGTACGTCGCCTGCTTGATCCCGATGTCTCGGACGCCCGCGGCGCGATCGTCGAACGCCGCGTGCTCCTCGGTCGGCCGGCCGAAGAGCTTGACCAGCATCGCGCCTGCGACGTTGAAGCGTTCCTGCATCATCGTGTTCATCTCGGCGTTGAGTCCCATGCCCTGGCGGAAGAGCTTCGCGAGCCGGGGGCTGAGCGCCTTGGCGGGCACCAAGAACAGCGGAACCAAGATGAGGGCGACGAGCGTGATCTGCCACGACAGCAGCGCCATCGTGACGAGCACCAGCACGACCAGGATCACGTTGCCGACGATGTTGCTGAGCAGGTCCGTGAAGGCCTGCTGGGCGCCGATGATGTCGTTGTTCAGCCGGCTGATGAGCGCGCCGGTCTGGGTCCTTGAGAAGAACGAGACGGGCATCGATTGGATGTGGCGGAAGACCTTGGCCCGCATGTCGTAGATCAGGTACTCGCCGATGACAGAGGAGATTCGACGCTCCGTGAGGGTGAAGCCCGCGTCAACGAGGGCGAGGGCGGCGACGAGCACCGCCAGGCCGACGATCTCGTCGACGCGCGAGTGGCGTGCCGCGAGCGAGAAGACCTGGCCGGCGCTCGGTCGCCTGGACGCCAGGTTGATGATCTGGCGCAGGATGAGGGGGTTGACGACGACGACCAGCGAGTCGAGGACGACGACGCTGATGAACAGGGCGAGCATCCCCCGATAGGGCTTCGCGAAGGTGATCATCCGACGGATCGTCGCGCGCTCGATCCGCTGGTTCAGGACCTCTTGGTCGCGTCGCAGCGAGCGCATCATGCCCCACCCGCCGTGTCCCATCGACCCCGCCATCAGCCCTCCTTGGTCGAACCATCGTAGGGAGCGCCGCGTGACGCAGGGCCAAGGCGGGACGGCAACGTACAGTGCTGCGAACGACGACACATCGAGGAGCTCGCGTGGAACTGCAAGAAGCGCTCTACACCACTCGCGCGATGCGTCGCGTGACGTCCGAGGCGATCCCCATGGAGAGCCAGGCGCGGATCCTCGACGCCGCGATCCGCGCGCCGTCCGGCGGCAATCAGCAGGGGTGGCGATTCCTGCTGGTGGACGACCCCGGCACCATCGCCACGCTCGGACCGCTGTACCGCGACGCGATGGACCAGCTCTGGGCCACGGTGTACAAGCCGCGCATCGACGCTGCTGCCGCAGCCCCAAAGACCGAGGAGAGCCGGCAGTTCGACCGGGTGCAACGCTCCGCCCAGTGGCTGGCCGACAACTTCGAGACCGTGCCGTTGTACCTCTTCGCCTTCTCGCGCTACGACCCGTCGGGCAGCTCGATCTACCCGGCGGTGTGGAGCGCGATGCTCGCGGCCCGTGGCGAGGGGATCGGGACGTGCCTCACGGCGGTGCTGTCGGCCTTCCACCGCGACGAGCTGCTCGAGCTGCTCGGCGTCCCGAAGGACGCCGGCTGGGCGTGCTCGGCGTGCGTGTCGTTCGGGTATCCCACCGGCCGCTGGGCGGTCGCGCCGCGCCGCGCGGTGCACGAGGTCACGTACCGGAACCGCTGGGGCGAGCCGAGCGGCCTCAGTGTCGAGACGCCGCTGTGGCCGCCGAGCTGACTCACCGGGTGGCGCGCTTGACCTCGAGCACCGCCCGATAGGCACCCAGGAGGGCGTCGACGACGACCGTGGCCGCGTGCGAGGCGGCGACGGCTGCCCCGTGGGCCTCGCACGCCGCGCGGACGCGCTCGTCGGCGAGCAGCATCCGCACCGCGCCGGCCATGCCCTCGGCGTGGCCGTCGGGAACGAGGACGCCCGCACCGCTGCCGAGCAGGTCGCGGACGCCGGGGACGTCGGAGCCCACGATCGCGATGCCCGAGCGAAGCGCCTCGAGCAAGGTGACGGGCAGGCCCTCGGACCTCGAGGCGAAGAGCAGCACGCGGTGGCCCGCGAGCAGTCCGGCGAGCGCCTCGCGCGGGTAGGGCCCCGCGAGCGCCGCGCGGTCGCGGAGGTCGTCGGCGAGCAGGGCCGCGACGCGGGCGGGGTCCTCGAGCCCGTGCCAGGACACGCTGAGGGCCGGGTCGGCGCGCAGCAGTGACTCGAGGACGCGGATGGCGATGTCGCCGCCCTTTCGCCACGACGCCGCACCGAGCACCAAGACGTCGCGTGTCGGCGCCCGCGGCACGCGGCGCACCGCGTCGTCGAGCACCGGGGAGGTGCGCCACACCCGCTCGCCCGCGACGCCGAGGCTGCGCTCGGCGAACCGCGCCTCCGCGTCGTTGAGCAAGAGTGCGGCGTCGGCGACCGCGAAGGAGCGCGCGACCTCGCGAAGCCGGATCCCGCCGTGGTACAGCGAGTACCGCCAGCGCAGGTCAAGCTCACCGGCGCGAGCGGCCTGGCGTCGCCGCGCGCTCGCGAGGTGCTCGAGCCCGTGGCTCCGAGTGAAGACGGCGCTCGACGCGGCGCGCACCCGATCCGCCGCGACGTAGGCAAGGTCGCCGCTCGATGCGTCGACCACGTCCACGTCGCCGCGGTCGAGCCGTCCCCGCACGATGCGCGCGACGTGGTGCGGGAAGGTGATCGAGTCGATCGTCGCGCCGCGTCGTCGTGCGAGATCGTCGAATCCGAGCACCTCGACGCGATGCCCGCGGTCTTGGAGCTCGGCTGCGAGCGCGAGCGTCGTGCCGGCTGCCCCGGTGCCGCGCTCGAGTGCGTGGTGGACAGTCAGCAGGACCGAGAGGCACCCTTCCTCCGTACCCGCCGCCATCAGATCAACGGCTCGTTCTCGCCTCGCATGAAGAGCCGCTCGAGCGCGCTGAGCCCACGGCGGCGCGCCAGCTTGATCGCCACCATCCGGGCGAAGAACGCGAGGCGCGGGCTGAGCCGGACCGCGTCGAGCACCGCACCGGTCATGCTCCGCTCTTCTTTTTGGAACACGACCAGTGTGCGCTCGCAGCCCACGTAGCGGTATCTGCGTGTCCACCACAGGCGGCGGAGCACGGCTCGCGTGGTCCCGATGGCGCTGAAGGCGTCGTGCAAGAGCATCGTCCCACCGCCAACCAGATGTCGATCCCAGCCGTCGATGTCGATGAGCACGCTGTCGCGGTCATGCGCCCCGTCGATCCAGGCGAGCGACACTGGCGGACCGCTCCACGTGTTCGCCGCCTCTTGAGAGACCCCCCGGTGCAGCTCGACTCGGTCCGCGACGCCGGCGCGCTCGAGGTTTGCCGTGAAGATCTCGAGGGACTCAGGTCCGCCGCCCCACCTCGGATCGTCGAACGGATCGATCGCGGTCAGGGTCACCCCGGGTCTGAGCCCCGACGCGAGCAGGATCGTGGACTTGCCGCGATGACTGCCTACCTCGATCGCGGCATGGCCCGACGGCACCTTCGTCGCGGCATCGAACAGGGTGCGCGCCTGGTCCGGCGTCAGCCAGCCCTCGACGCCGTCGGCGATCGCCCAGGCGTCAGCGAAGGATCCCGGCACCCGCGCAATCTACCGAGGAGGACTGTCGCCAAGTGACACGCGAGCACCCACGTATGCTCGCGACAGGAGCACGGCACGAGCCGTGGACACGATGCCCTCACCAACCTACGAAGAGATCGACGCCGTCCTTGCGGACCTCGTCGCACCGTCCGACGGCGCGCTCGACCACGCCCTTGCCACCTCGACCGAGGGTGGTCTGCCCCAGATACAGGTCGCCGTGGTGCAGGGAAAGTTCCTCGAGCTGCTGGTCAGGGCCATCGGTGCGTCGACCGTCTTGGAGGTCGGAACGCTCGGCGGCTACTCGACGATCCACCTCGCCCGTGGCATCCGCCCAGGCGGCAAGGTGACCACCCTCGAGCTCGACGAGCACCACGCCGACGTGGCACGCGCGAACTTCGTCGCCGCCGGCCTGGACGACCGAATCGAGGTCATCGTGGGGCCGGCGCTCGAGTCGATTCGAGAGCTGCAGGCGAGCGGCTACGGGCCGGTCGACTTCATGTTCATCGATGCGGACAAGCCGAACAACACGAACTACGCGCGCGCGGGCCTCGAGCTCTCGCACCCCGGCACGCTGCTCGTGGTTGACAACGTCGTGCGCGGCGGCTCCATCGCGATCGATCCGCTCCCCGACGACTACGCGCGCGGCGCGCACGACGTCATCAGCTTCATGGGCAGCGAGCCGAGGATCGACTCGACCGCGTTGCAGGTCGTCGGCCAAAAGGGCCACGACGGCCTGCTCTTCGGCCTCGTCACCAGCTGACGACGACCGCGCCTACTCCGAGGACGGCGTGGTGCCGGACGTCACGGCGGGTGTCGTGGCCTTGGTGGCCGCGAGACCCTCGACGAGTGCGGCGGCCGCGCCGACGAGGCCGGCCGCCTCGTAGGGGACGACGAGCTTCGCGTTCGGCGACACGGCGACGTCCTGGAGCGCGCGCAGCTGCATGACGGCCAGCGTGTTGGGGTTGATCGTGACCTTGTCGATCGCCGCGAGCGCCGCTGCCTCGCCCTCGCCGCGCAGCGCCGCCGCGGCCTTCTGGCCCTCGGCTCGGAGCCGCAGGGACTCCTTTTGCGCCTCGGCCCCGAGGATCGCCGCCTGCTTGGCACCTTCTGCCTGGAGGACCTCGGCCTGCTTCTGACCCTGCGCGGAGTTGATGGCGGCCTGCTGGGCGCCTTCTGACGTGAGGATCGCCGCCCGCTTGTGCTGCTCGGCCTCCTTTTGCTCGGACATCGCCTGGAGCACGTTGTTCGGCGGGCGGATGTCGAGGATCTCGATGCGGTTGAGCCGCACCCCCCACTTCATCGTGGCGTCCGCCATGTGGTCCTGCATGCGGGTGTTGATCTGCTCGCGCTGGGAGAGCGACTCGTCGAGGGACATCTCGCCGAACACGGCGCGCAGGGCGGTCTTCGAGAGCTGGTCGATGGCGAGGAGGAAGTCGTTGATCTCGAAGAGCGCCGACTTGACGTCGATCACCTGGCAGAAGAT
>PMON01000053.1 GCA_003162395.1 Acidimicrobiaceae bacterium | reverse complement strand
GTCAACTTCGCGGCCGAGTCGCACAACTCGCTCGCCATCCTCGACCCCGGGAGGTTCTTCGCGACGAACGTGCTCGGCACCCAGTCGATCCTCGAGGCCGCCCGACGCAACGGCGTGACGAGGTTCCACCACATCTCGACATGCGAGGTCTACGGGGACATGGACCTCGACGACCCAGGTGCGTTCACCGAGGAGAGCCCGTACCGGCCGCGGACGCCGTACAACGCGGCCAAGGCCGGAGGCGACCACGCGGTGCGCGCGTACTACGAGACGTTCGAGCTGCCCATCACGATCACGAACTGCTCGAACAACTACGGCCCGTACCAGTTCCCCGAGAAGGTGATTCCCGTCTTCACCACCAAGGCGATGGACGACCAGCCCATCCCGCTGTACGCCTCGACGCAGAACCGCCGCGAGTGGCTCCATGTCATCGACCACTGCGCTGCCATCGAGACCGTGCTGCAACGAGGGCGGATTGGCGAGACGTACCACGTCGGCTCGGGCGTCGAGAGGTCGATCGAGCAGATCGCCGACACCGTGCTCGCGGCCCTCGGCAAGCCCTCGTCGCTCAAGACGATCGTCCCGGACCGACCGGGGCACGATCGCCGCTACCTGCTCGACATCACGAAGATCCGAACCGAGCTCGGGTGGACGCCGTCGATCTCCTTCGAGGAGGGCATCGCGAGCACGGTGGCGTGGTACGTCGAGAACCGCCCGTGGTGGGAACCGCTGCGAGACCGCGCCCCGGTCGTCGAAGAGGAGTGGGGCAAGGCTGGTTGATGCGGGTCCTTGTGACCGGGGCATCCGGACAGCTGGGCACTGACGTCGTCGACGCGCTCGAGGGCCGGATCCCGATCGGCGGGGCGGCGACGGCGCTCCTGGGCGGCAGCCAGGTCGCACCCGGCGAGTTCGAGGTCACCTCGATCACCCATGCCGACCTCGCGGTCGAGGACCAAGGAGCGGTCGGGCGCGCGGTCGCGGCAGCCGAGCCAGAGGTCGTGGTCCACCTGGCGGCCTACACCGCGGTCGACCGCGCCGAGACCGAGCGCGAGCTCGCGTGGTCGGTCAACGCCACGGGGACCTCGAACGTCGCGGCGGCCGCGATCGCGGCAGGAGCGCACCTCGTGTACGTCTCGACCGACTACGTCTTTGACGGGACCAAGCGCTCCGCGTACCTCGAGACCGACCGAACCGGCCCACGCTCGGTGTACGGCGAGACCAAGCTTGGCGGCGAGCGCGCGTGCCCGCCGGACGCGACGATCGCCAGGGTCTCCTGGGTGGCGGGCTTCCACGGCCGCAACATCGTGCGACTCGCGGTCGATCGCGCGCTGCGCGGCGAGCCGATGCGGTTTGTCGACGACCAGCGCGGCTGCCCGTCATTCGCCGCGGACCTCGCTGCTGGCCTCGTCACCTTGGTGCGCGCGCGCCTAGCGGGGATCGTCCACTTGACAAACGCGGGTTCGACGACCTGGTTCGAGCTCGTGCGCGCGGTTGTCGTCGCCGCGGGTGGCGATCCTGAGTCGGTGTCGGCGATCACGACGTCGCAGCTCGATCCGCAACCGCTCGCGCCGCGGCCCGAGAACTCGGTGCTGCAGCCAGGTCGACTCTTGGCGGACGGATACGATCTCCTCCCTGCATGGGAGGACGCGATGCACCGACTCGTGGCCGCGTTCGTCGAAGGGAGCTTGCGTGACGACTGACCGCTCGCCGATGCCCAAGGCCGGTGTGCGTCGCATCGCGGTCGTTGGCGCGGGCTACGTCGGGCTCCCCACGGCGGCTGTGCTCAGCCACCACGGCCACATGGTCACGCTGGCGGAGCGCGACGAGCGGCGTCTCGAGATCCTTCGCCAGGGCCGCTCCCCGATCGTCGAGCACGGCCTCGAAGAGATGCTGAAGGACGGCATGTCGACGGGGCGGCTCCGGACGGTCCGGAGCGCCGCGGAGGCAGTTGTCGGCGCGGAGTTCGTGTTCTTGTGTGTGGAAACGCCGCAGTCCGCCGACGGCTCCGCCGACCTGTCGTTCATCACCGCGGCTGCCTCCGAGATCGCGCCGCACCTCGCCGACGGGGCGATCATCGTCAACAAGTCGACGGTGCCGGTCGGGACGGTCGGCCTCATCGAGCGGGTGCTCGGGCGCGCCGACGTGGTGACCGTGTCGAATCCCGAGTTCCTTCGCGAGGGCACGGCGGTCGCGGACTCGCTCAGCCCCGATCGCGTCGTCGTCGGCGCCGACGACCGCGAGGCGGCCGCGCGCGTCGCCGAGCTGTTCGGCGACTCGGGAGCTCCTGTGGTGATCACGGACGCGACGACGTCCGAGCTCATCAAGTACGCCTCGAACGCGTTCCTCGCGACCAAGCTCACCTTCATCAACACGATGGCCGGCCTGTGTGAGGCAGTGGGCGCTGACGTCCTCGACCTCGTGCTCGGCATCGGGTATGACAAGCGGATTGGCTTTGAGTTCCTGCGGCCGGGGCCGGGCTGGGGCGGCTCGTGCCTGCCGAAGGACACCGCGGCGCTCGTCGCCATCTCGAACGCGGCCGGCTACGACGTCTCCATCGTGCGCGGGGCGATCTCGGGCAACGACGAGCAGATGCGCCGGGTGGTCGCCAAGATCGCCACGGCCGCGGGTGGGACGTTCCGCGACCGAACGATCGGGGTGCTCGGCCTGTCCTTCAAGGCCAACACCGGCGACCGGCGCGACTCGCCCGCGCTGTCGATCACCAAGATGCTGGTCGCCGCCGGTGCCTCGATCCGGGCGTTCGACCCGACCGTGACCACCGCGGACGCCGACCAGCCCGACCTCGCGCACGTGACCGTCTTCGACAGCGCCTATGAGGCGGTCACCGGCACGCACGTGATCGCGCTGCTCACCGAGTGGCAGGAGTTCCGCTGGCTCGACTACTCCAAGATCCGCGGGCTCGTCGCCAACCCCGCGATCGTCGACGCCCGCAACCTCTTGGAGAGCGGGCTCGTGCACCGGCTGGGGTTCTCGTACTCGGGCATCGGGAGATCGTGAGGGTCGTCGTTGCGGGAGGCGCGGGCTTCCTCGGCTCGCACCTCTGCGACGCGCTGCTCTCCCGCGGTGACGAGGTCATCGCCCTCGACAACCTGTGCACGGGGTCGATGCGCAATCTCATCGCCGCAGGCGCACACGACACGTTCAGCTTCATCGAGTGCGACGTGTCGGATGACGTCCCGGACATGGGAGCGGTGGATGCCGTCATGCACCTCGCGTCGCCGGCGTCGCCACCGATGTATCTCGCGATGCCGCTGCAGACGCTCGCGGTCGGGAGCGAGGGCACGAGGCGGCTGCTCGAGATCGCCGGCGCGAACGTCGCGCGCTTCGTGCTCGCGTCTACGAGCGAGGTCTACGGCGATCCGCTCGAGCACCCCCAGCGCGAGGAGTACTGGGGCAACGTGAACCCGATCGGCCCGCGAAGCGTCTACGACGAGTCGAAGCGATTCGCAGAGGCGCTGACGTTCGCGCACCATCGCGCACTCGGTGCGAGCATCGGCGTCGCGCGGATCTTCAACACCTACGGTCCGCGGCTGTCGCCCGGTGACGGTCGAGTGGTGTCGACCTTCATCGCCCAGGCCCTTCGGGGCGACTCGCTCACGGTGTTCGGCGACGGCTCGCAGACACGGAGCTTCTGCTACGTGAGCGACCTCGTCGCCGGGCTCATCGCGCTGCTCGACGCGGACGTCACCGGACCCGTCAACCTCGGCAACACGCTCGAGTTCACGATGCTTGAGGTCGCCCATCGCGTGCTGACGGCTACTGGCTCATCGTCGCCGATCATCCACGAGGCGCTCCCGGCCGATGATCCGACGAGGCGGCGACCGGACATCGCGAGGGCGGCCGCGCTGCTCGGCTGGGCACCGGTCGTCTCTTTCGAGACCGGACTGGCCCGGACGATCGAGCATTTTCAAGCGATCGCCGCGTAGCTGGGTCCTGGGCTTCACGTGCCCGTTCGCTAGCCTTGCTCGACCGCTTGAGGAGCCCGAAGCGACATGCGCACCCTTCCCCCGATCGAGTACAAGACGCTGACCGTCTTGATGCCCGTGTTCAATGAGCAGGCGACGGTCAAAGAGATCATCGCTCGGTGCCTCCTCGTCGAGCTCCCCGTGGAGATCCAGCTCGTGATCGTCGACGACGGCTCGAGTGACGAGACCGCCAAGGTGCTCGCGACGATCGGGGACTCGAGGGTGCGGGTGCTGACCCATCGAGCGAACCGGGGCAAGGGTGCGGCCCTGCGAACGGGACTGGCCGCGGCGACCGGCGACCTCGTGATCGTCCAGGACGCCGACCTCGAGTACAACCCCGAGGACTGGCGGGTGCTCTTGGGCCCGGTCCTCCACGACGGCGCGGTCGCGGTCTACGGCAACCGCTTCGCGGGCAGCGACAGGAACATGTCGGGGCTCCATCGCTTCGGCAACCGCTTCTTGTCGCTCGTCACCAGCGTCCTGTACGCCAAGCGGCTGAACGACATGGAGACGTGCTACAAGCTGTTCGACCGGCGGGTCATCGAGCCTGTCACGGTCGTCTCTAACCGCTTCGACTTCGAGCCAGAGATCACTGCCAAGGTGCTGCGCCAGGGCTACGACATCGTCGAGGTCCCCATCAGCTACGCGGGCAGGGAGTTCCACGAGGGGAAGAAGATCACCTGGCGCGACGGCTTTGGCGCGCTTCGCGCGCTGATCCGGTTCCGGTTCACACGGAGCCTGTGAGCCCCGCTCCGTCGCGGCGACCAACGGTCGGCTGCGTCATCGTCGACTTCACCGCGGGCTCGCACCTCGTCAACGCGGTCGACTCGGTCCTCGCTGCGTCGGTGCGCGACGTCGTCGTCGTCGACAACGCCGGCGGCGGCGCGTCCGCGACAGCGCTTGGCGAGCTCGCCCAGCGCGTGCACATCGTCGAGCCAGGGCGAAACCTCGGCTTCGGGGCAGGGGCGAACCGCGGCGTCGCCGCCCTCGGCGACGCCGAGCTGGTGCTCGTCGCGAACCCCGACGTGATCCTGCACGACGGCGCGCTCGGCGTCCTGGCCCACGCGCTCGAGGTGAACCCGTCGTGGGGGATCGTCGGCCCGACGATCCTGAACGAGGCGGGCACTAAGTACCCGTCGATGCGCCAGTTCCCGAACGTGTTCGACGCGGTCGGGCACGCGATGCTCGGCCGGGTGTGGCCCAAGAACCCCTTCACCCGGCGGTATCGCGAGACGGACCCCGCGCCGGACGGGACGACCGACTGGGTCTCGGGCTCGTGCCTGATCCTCCGGCGGTCCCTGTTCGAGGAGCTTGGCGGCTTCGACGAGCGCTACTTCATGTTCGCCGAGGACATGGACCTGTGCTGGCGGGCGAAGCGCGCCGGCCACCAGGTCGGCACTGCGCCTGATGCCGTGGTCACTCATGTCGAAGGTGTCTCGCGCCGCGTCGCGCCCTATCGCATGCAGGTCGCGCACCACCGCAGCACCCTGCGCTTCGCGGTTCGCACGACCAGCGGGCCGGCCCGGCTGCTCCTCCCGCTCGCCGTCGTCGTGCTCGCCGTGCGCCTGGTCGTCGTCCTCGCGATCACCACGCCGGCGCGCGAAGAGCGGCCCTAGTCGACGACACCGACAACCCAGTCGGCCCGCAGCGACCTCGGCGTCGATCTCCGTCGTAGAGGGCTCACAGATCGCTGCTCTGGCCCCGAGCCGGGACGGACGCCCACGGCATCTAGGATTGCCACGGGCTGCGTGCGGGTCTGTGGTTGAAAGTCGAGGCCAGTCGCAGGCGAAACGACCCACGTAAGGCGACGCAAGTTGCTGATCATGGTGCGGCTTAGGAGTAAGTCCTGCCTGCTGACGGGGATCCTCCCTGCTGGCAGCGACGGGGGAAAGCGTGCCGCGAGCGATCGCGGGATGTGTGCCCTGCTGCAGGCGAGTGTGGGGTCAAAGACCAGGTCAGCCGCGCGCAGCCCAAACAAATTCCCGTCGAGCCCACCGTTAGGCTGGTTCGGCCATGGCCGTCTTCGAGAAGTTCCTGCGGGCCGGTGAGAGCCGCCGGGTCAAGCAGCTCTCCGCGCTGGTCGCGCCGATCAACGCGCTCGAAGAACAGACCCAGCGGCTCTCGGACAGCGAGCTCGCCGCACGGACGGTGGAGTTCCGAGAGCGCCTGGCCAAGGGCGAGACGATCGACGACCTCTTGATCGAGGCGTTCGCGGTGGTTCGAGAGGCCAGCAAGCGGGTGCTTGGCCAGCGACACTACGACGTGCAGCTCATGGGCGGCATGGCGCTGCACTTCGGATGGATCGCCGAGATGAAGACGGGGGAGGGCAAGACCCTCGTGTCAACGTTGCCCGTCTACCTGAACGCGCTCGAGCAGCGCGGCGTGCACGTCGTCACGGTCAACGACTACCTGGCGACCCGTGACTCTGAGTGGATGGGACAGCTGCACCGGTTCCTCGGGATCACGGTCGGCCGCGTCGGGCCCGACATCTCGGAAGCCACCGACAAGCGCATGGCGTACGCCTGCGACGTCACCTACGGCACCA
>PMON01000081.1 GCA_003162395.1 Acidimicrobiaceae bacterium | reverse complement strand
ACCACCAGGTGCCGGAACATCCCCTCGGTGAGATCGACCGATCCCGCGGTGCACCCCAACGTCGCCGCGATGATGAAGCCGAAGACGTACATCAGGCCGGCCACGATGCCCGTGTAGATGTCGTACCCGCCGGCCGGACCGTACGACCTCGGCGCGATGGCGTGCGCCAGCAGTCGGACGAGCAGAAAGACCGTCGGGATGCCGACGTTGACAACGACGAGCGCGATCATGAGGCCGCGTCGGCGGCGCAGCTCCATGAACCGGGTGGAGATCATGGCCGGCGTCGGTATCCACGACCCCCTGGAGTCACGCGAACCGTGCGGCGAGGCCGCGAGCGGGGTCGAGGTCGGTGCGCTCACGCTGGTCATTCGGTGGCCCCCAGCCGGCTCGTGACCTGCAAGAACCACGATTCGAGCGAGGCTTGGATCTCCTGGAGCCGATACACGGATATGCCGCCTTCGACGAGGACACGGTTGGCCTCGGCGATGACGTCGCGCGACGCGCCTGCGGGCAACGTGATGCCCAGCCCCGACGCCGAGACCTGAATGTCGGCTCTGACGCCGGAGGCGCCGAGGAGGGATCGGGCTCGATCGGGCTCGGAGCACTCGACCTGAAGCACGACGGATGCTCCGGCCAGCAGCTCGGAGATCGGTCCCTGCCGAATGACGTTGCCCCTGTCCACGATGGCCACCGCGTCGCATGTCCGCTCGACCTCGTCGAGGAGGTGCGACGACAACACCACCGTGCGGCCCTCGGCCACGAGGGAGAGGATCATGTCGCGCATCTCGTGCATGCCGGCCGGGTCGAGCCCGTTCATCGGCTCGTCCAAGATGAGCAGCTCGGGGTCCCCGAGCAAACAGGCGGCAACCCCGAGACGTTGGCGCATGCCCATCGAGTACTTCGACACCCGGTCGTCGGCGCGGTGGCTCATGCCGACCCGCTCGAGCGATGGCCCGATGCGATCCTTCGCCGCCGCTTCGCGGGCGGCCGCGAGGATCTGGAGGTTCTGCCGTCCCGTCAGATGACCGTGGAACCGGGGCTCGTCCACGATGGCCCCGACCCGGGCCAGTGCCACGTCGCGGTGTTTGGGGACCGGGTGCCCGAGGAGCGACATCGTGCCGGCGTCGGCGTGCGTCAAGCCGAGCAACACCCGGATGAGCGTCGTCTTGCCGGCGCCGTTGGGGCCCAGATAGCCGAACGCGCAACCCCGGGGGACGAGGAGCTCCACCCCGTTGACGGCGACGGTGTTCCCGAAACGCTTGGTCAGCCCGTGGGTCTCGACGGCCCAGGCGCCGTCGGTGTCCGGCACGCGGGTCGGTGCGGCGGTGGTGGTGCTCACCCCTTACGCGCCGAGCGCGTGGACGCCGCCGTCCACGTGCAAGATCTCGCCGGTCGTCATCGGGAACCAGTCCGAGAAGAGGGCGACACAGGCCTTGGCGACCGGCTCGGAATCGTTCACGTCCCAGCCGAGCGGAGCCCGCTGCTTCCAGGTGTCCTCGAACGTGCCGAACCCGGGGATCGACTTCGCGGCCATGGTCCGGACCGGGCCGGAGGCGACCAGGTTGACCCGGATCCCCTTCGGCCCGAGATCCCGGGCCAGATAACGGGTGAGTGACTCGAGCGCCGCCTTGGCCACGCCCATCCAGTCGTAGACGGGCCACGCCACCGTTGCGTCGAAGTCGAGGCCGACCACCGAGGCGCCGCCGGCGTTGCCGGCCGCCTCGAGCAGGGGGCCGAAGTGCTCGACCAGCGCCTTCAGGGAGTACGCCGAGATGTTGAGGGCGACCGCGACCTCGTCCCAGCCGGCCCCGAACATCCCCTGGCCGAGCGCCTCGGGGGGCGCGTAGCCGATCGCGTGGAGCAGCCCGTCGAGCCGGTCCCAGCGCGTGGCCAGCTCGGTCGCCGCCGCGGCCAGCTGCTCGGGGACGGTGACGTCGATCTCCAAGACGTCGGGGTTGCCCGGGAGTTTGCGCGCCACCCGTCGGGTCAGCGAAAGGGCCCGGCCGGCCCCCGACAGCACCACCTCGGCGCCCTCTTCGATGGCCAGCCTGGCCGTGCCGAAGGCCAGCGATGCGTCGGTGAGCACCCCGGTGACCAGGATGCGCTTTCCGTCGAGGATGCCCATCGGCACGAGGCTACCGCCACCTCGGTCGCCCGATGGGGAGAACGCAGGCGGTATCCGGGCACAAGACCCGCGATCCCGCTGTGAAAAGGTATGGCCATGCACGTCGGAATTCTTGGTGGCACCGGCCCCGCCGGGCGCGGGTTGGGCGCCCGGTTGGCCGCCGCCGGGATCGAGGTCACGCTCGGCTCGCGGGACCAGGCCCGGGCCGAGGGGATCGCCACCGAGCTCGTCGGGGCGTGGCCGGGCCGCACTCTCGCTGTGCGCGGGAGTGACAACGCGGGCGCGGCCGCAGCCGACCTCGTCATCATGGCCACCCCCTGGGACGGCGCCGTGCGCACGGTCCAGCCGCTGCGGGACCAGCTGGACGGCAAGGTCGTGATCTCGATGGCCTCGGCCCTGGTGAAGGTCGGCCAGCAGCTCCAGGCGGTCACGCTCGGGCGCGGCTCGGTGGCGTCCACCGTCCAGGCCGCCGTGCCCGGCGCCCGGGTCGCTGCCGCCTTCCACCACCTGCCCGCCGACGACCTGTGCGACCTCGACCACGCGCTGATGGCCGACGTCTTGGTGTGCGCAGACGACGCCCGGGCGAAGGAGTCGACGATGGCGCTGGTCGAGGCGATCGAGGGCCTGCGCCCGCTCGACGCCGGCCGCCTGTCGCAGGCCCAGGCGATCGAGGCGTTCACCGCCGTCTGCATCTCCCTCAACATCCGCTACAAGGCCCGGACGTTCGTCAAGATGGGCGGCATCTGAGTTGGCCATGCGGCTCTACGACACGGCCCGCCGCGACGTGGTGGCATTCGAGCCGGGCGAGCTCGTCACGATGTACAGCTGCGGCATCACGCCCTATGACGCCGCCCACCTCGGCCACGCGGCGGTGTACCTCACCTTCGACCTGCTGCAGCGGCGGCTGCGCGACCTCGGCCACGAGACCCGTTGCGTGCGCAACGTCACCGACGTCGACGACGACATCCTGCGCAAGGCCCGAGAGATGGGCGTGTACTACCTCGACCTGGCCGCCGAGGAGATGGCCCGCTTCGACGCCGACATGGTCGCGCTCGGCCTGCTCCCGGTGTACTCGGAACCCCGGGCGACATCCGCGATCGCCGACATCCTCTCGCTGATCGGGGCGGTGCTCGAGTCCGGCCACGCGTACGAGTCCGGCGGCTCGGTCTACTTCGACGTGTCCACGTTCCCGACGTTCGGCGAGATGAGCGGCTTCGACCGACCGACGATGCTGCGCCTGGCCAGGGAGCACGGGGGCAATCCCGACGACCCCAACAAGCGTGACCCCCTCGACTTCGTCCTGTGGCAGCCGTCGCTCTCCGACGAGCCGGCCTGGGAGTCGCGCTGGGGCGCCGGCCGGCCGGGCTGGCACATCGAGTGCTCGGCGCTGGCCCGCCGGGAGCTCGGCGACACCATCGACATCCACGGCGGCGGGCGCGACCTCGTCTTCCCGCACCACGAGTGTGAGATCGCGCAGCTGGAAGCGGTCACCCACAAGCGGTTCGTGGGCCACTGGCTTCACGTCGGGCTGGTCGGCCTCGACGGGACCAAGATGTCCAAGTCGCTCGGCAACCTGGTCTTCGTGGCCGACCTGCTGAAGGAGTACGAGCCGATGGCCGTCCGCATGGCCCTCTTGGCCCACCACTACCGGGGGGACTGGGAGTGGCTGCCCGGCGACGCCGACGCCGACGACGGCGCGGCGCGGCTCGAGCGGTGGCGGTCCGCGCCCCCGACCGGTGGGGACGACGGGTTGGCGGCCGTCCGCCGACATCTCGACGACGACCTCGATTCGCCGGGCGCGCTGGCGGCGCTCGACGAGCTGGCCGATGCGGGCGCTGCCGTGGCGGCGGGTGCCGCGCTGTTGGGGGTGGTCCTTTGAGCGCGATCACGGTCCGCCTCCCGGACGGCTCGACCAAGGAGCTCGACGGGGACGTGAGCGCCGGTGCGCTGGCGCGCTCGATCGGGAGCGGGCTCGCGAGGGCGGCGGTGGCGGCGGTGGTGAACGGCACAGAGGTGGACCTGTCGGCCGAGTTGGCCGACGGCGCCGAGGTCAGCATCGTGACCGCGGCGACCCCGGCCGGGCGCGACGTCATCCGGCACTCGACAGCGCACGTGTTGGCCCAGGCCGTCCTCCGGTTGTGGCCAGGGGCCCGCTACGCGATCGGCCCGGCGATCGAGGACGGCTTCTACTACGACTTCGAGCTGCCCGGCGGGGCCCACTTCAGCGACGACGACCTTGTCCGGATCGACGCGGCGATGCGCGAGATCATCGCCGAGGACCAGAGCTTCGTGCGATCCGAGCAATCGATCGACGACGCGCTCGGTGTCTTCGTCGATCAGCCCTTCAAGCGCGAGATCATCGAGGCGGTCCGCGACGGTGCCGACGAGCACGACGCCGCGCAGAGCGAGGACGCCGACAGGGCGATCTCCGCCTACGCGAACGGCGCCGACTTCATCGACCTGTGTCGGGGCCCGCACGTGCCCTCGACGGGCCGGCTGGGCCACTTCAAGCTCACCCGGGTCGCCGGTGCCTACTGGCGGGGCGACGAGAAGCGGCCGCAGCTCCAGCGCATCTACGGCACCGCATGGGAGTCGACCAAGGCGCTGGCCGAGTACCTGAACCGGCTGGAGCAGGCCGAGCGGCGCGACCACCGCAAGCTGGGCGCCGAGCTCGACCTGTTCAGCTTCCCCGAGGAGATCGGCCCCGGCCTCGCCATCTTCCACCCAAAGGGCGGGCTGCTGCGCAAGATCATCGAGGACTATTCGCGGCAGCGCCATCTCGATGCCGGCTACCAGTTCGTGACGAGCCCGCACATCACCAAGCGTGAGCTGTTCGACACGTCGGGCCACCTCGTCTGGTTCGCCGAGGGCATGTACCCACCCATGGTGCTCGACGAGGGCCAGGAGTACTACCTGAAGCCCATGAACTGCCCGTTCCACATGCTCATCTTCAAGTCGCGCCAGCGCAGCTACCGCGACATGCCCCAGCGCTACTTCGAGTTCGGCTCGGTGTACCGCTACGAGCGCTCCGGCGTCGTCCACGGGCTGACCCGCGTGCGCGGGATGACCATGGACGACGCGCACCTGCTGTGCCGCCGCGACCAGATGCACGGCGAGCTCACGAGGACCCTCGAGTTCGTGCTCGACATGCTGCGGGCCTTCGGGCTCTCGGAGTTCTACCTCGAGCTGTCGACCCGGCCCGAGGGCAAGGCGGTCGGCACCGACGCCGAGTGGCGCGAGGCCGAGTCGACCCTCCGCGAGGTCGCGACCGCGTCGGGGCTCGGTCTCCAAGACGACCCGGGCGGCGGGGCCTTCTACGGGCCCAAGATCTCCGTCCAGGCGCGCGACGCGATCGGCCGGACACACCAGCTGTCGACGGTCCAGCTCGACTTCCAGACCCCCCAGCGCTTCGACGTCGCCTACATCGGCGCCGACAACGGCCGGCACCGCCCGATCATGATCCACCGCGCCCTCTTCGGCTCCGTCGAGCGCTTCTTGGCCATCCTGCTCGAGCACTATGCGGGGAACCTGCCCACGTGGCTCATGCCCGAGCAGTTTCGTGTGCTGCCGGTCCGCGACGACCACCACGAGTACGCCGCGCACGTCGCCGCCCAGCTGCACCAGCGCGGGCTGCGCGGGACGCTGGACGAAGCGTCCGAGCCCCTCGGAGGAAGGATCCGCAAGGCCAAGCTGGACAAGCTGCCCTACGTGCTCGTCGTGGGCGACGACGACGTCGCCCACGGCACCGTGGGCGTCAACCGCCGGGGAGGCTCGGACCCCGAGCGTGGCGTCGCGGTGCGCGCGCTCGCCGACGAGATGGACGCGCAGGTTGCCGCGCACGGTGCACCAGAGACGGCCGCTGACTGATGGCGCTCGAGCGCCTGGACGCGAGCTGGCGGCAGCGCTACGTCGAGCAGGCGACCACCGGGCACGACGCCGACGACTCGAGCTGCATCTTCTGCGCGCTCGCAGAGGCGCCGATGGACGCAGCGTCCGGCGTCGTCGACCGCGACGCGTCGAGCTTCGTCGTCCTCAACGCGTTCCCCTATGGATCCGGCCACGTGCTCGTGCTCCCGAGGCGGCACGTGGCTGGGATCGAAGAGCTCGACGAGCCCGAGTCAGCCGCACTGTGGCGCGCCACCACCCGCGCGCTTCGCGCCGTGACCATCGCGTACCGGCCGGACGGCGCGAACCTGGGCGCGAACCTCGGGCGCGCCGGGGGCGCGGGCATACCCGGTCACCTCCACCTGCACGTGCTGCCACGGTGGGGCGGCGACACCAACTTCATGACCTCGGTCGCCGAGACCCGGGTGCTGCCCGAGTCCCTGGCCGTGACCTTCGCCAAGCTGCGGGGTGCGTATGGGGGCCTGGACTGACAATGCCGCGTACGGCACCCCTGCACGGGGCATCTCGGTCTGGGCGGTCGTGGTCCCGGTACGATGGTCCGACCGCGCGCGCGGATCCGCCCCCCGGCGTTAAGAGCCGGCGGGCAGGGAGGGTCAATGTTTGACGGACGGTTCCGAAAGACCGTCGACAGGAGCACCCAGCCGGTCGGCAGAGCGCTCCAGCGTGCTGGCCTCACCGCTGACATGCTCACCGCGACAGGGCTGCTGTCGGCAGCCGGCGCGGCGGTCGCGATCGGCGCCGGTCTGTTCCCCCTCGCCATCGGCCTTCTCATCCTGACCGGCGCCCACGACCTGTTCGACGGCCCGCTCGCAAAGGCGGCCGGCACCGAGTCGGTCCGCGGCGCATTCTTCGACTCGGTCACCGACCGACTCGCCGACGCCCTCTTGCTCGGCGGGGTGGCGTGGTACCTCGCCGACCAGCACCGGGGCCACCTCGTCCTGCTGCCGTTCGCGATCCTGTCGGTCACGTTCCTCGTCTCGTACCAGCGCGCGAAGGCAGAGTCGCTCGGGATTGCTGCCAAGGGGGGTCTCATGGAACGCGCCGAGCGGATGATCCTCCTCGGCATCGCGTTGCTCTCCTCGGTCATCTTCGTGCCGGTCCTGTGGGTGCTGCTCGGGCTCACGACGCTGACCGCGGTTGGGCGGTTCCAGCGCACGTGGGTGGCCGCGAGTCGACCCGACCGCCCGACCATGACGCGGCGGCGCTCGAGGGCGCCACGTCCCGAGTGGACGGCCGCGAGGATGCAGGACCGCACCGTCGCCGCCGTCGCGCGGTGGCGCACCGTCCGCATCGAGGCGAAGACGCGCGCTCGCGGCTGGCGCGAGGCGCGAGAGCACCGCCGCGCGAATCGGACGCACCGCACCGGCACGTGAGCCCTCGGGCTCGGTACTGGCTCTACCGGACCCTCGGCACGCTCATCGAGCGCCTTCCCGAGCGCGTCGACGTCCGGACCTTCGAGGTGGTCTGTGGCGCCCTCGCGCGCCTGCCGAGGTGGCGGCAGTCCGAACTCGCCGCGAACCTCGACCGAGTGCTCGCCGGGGGTGCACGCGAGCCGACCGACCCCCACGTGCTCGACCGCTACGTGACGAGGGGGCTGCGTGCCTATGGCCGCTACTGGGCAGAGGGCGCAAAGCTCCCCGCCATGCGGCCGTCGGACGTCACGGCGCGAATCTGCTTCGCAGAGGGCGTCGAGCACCTTCGCGACGCGGTTGCCGGCGGACGTGGCGTCGTGATCGCGCTCCCGCACATCGGCAGCTGGGAGTGGGGTGGGATGATGCTCGCCGACATTGGCTGGCCGATGACCGCGGTGGCCGAGCGCCTGGAGCCACCCGAGCTCTTCGACTGGTTCGCCGCGAAGCGCGTGCAGATGGGGCTTGGCGTCGTGCCGCTCGACGACGCCGCCGGCGCGGCCGTGGCCAAGGTGTTGCGCGCTGGCGGCGTGGTCGGCCTGCTCTGCGACCGCGACATCCAGCGCAACGGGCTCGACGTCGAACTGTTCGGTGCGCCGACGACGATGCCCGCGGGACCCGCGCTTCTCGCGCTGCGCACCGGTGCCACGCTCCTGTGCGCCGGCGTCTACAGCGGACCAGGGCGCGACCACCACGTCGTCGTGACGCCACCGATCGACACCGAGCGGGCGGCGTCGATCCGCGACGACGTCGCGCGCGTGACGAGGGACGTCGCGGGCGAGCTCGGCTGGCTCATCCGGCGCGCGCCTGAGCAATGGCACGTGCTGCAGTCGAACTGGCCGGACGCGGCGTGACCGAGGGCGTTCAGCGCGTCCAGCTCGTCAGTCCCTACGCGTTGAGCGTCCCAGGTGGTGTCCAGGCCCAGGTGCGTGCGATGGCCCGAGAGCTCGACTCGCGTGGGGTCTCGGTCACGGTGTGCTCGCCAGGTGCCCCCGACGAGGTGCTGGGCGCGCTCGGCATCGCCCATGTCGCGGTGGGCGCGGTGCTGCGCGTACCTGCCAACGGCTCGCGCGCGCCCGTCACCCTGTCGCCGCACGCGTCGCGCACGTTCGCGTCCATCGCGGCCGCCCTCGACGGCGGCGTCGTGCACGTCCACGAGCCGTTCGCTCCGGTCGCGGCCTACGGCCTGCTGCGCGCGCACCGACGTCCGATCGTCGCCACCTTCCATCGCGGGGGCGGCGGGCCCGCGTACCTGGCCGGCAAGCCGGTGTTCCGCCTGCTCGCGAGGAGCCTCGACGACGCGGTCGCCGTCAGCGACTACGCGGCGGCGACGATCGCCGCCGCCACGGGCATCCATCCCGACGTCCTCTTCAACGGGATCGACGTCGAGCTGATCGCGTCGGCGGCGCCGCACCCGACGTCCGCCCCCACGATTGTGTTCGTGGGGCGCCACGAGGAGCGCAAAGGCCTCGGGGTCCTGCTCGACGCGCTCCGCCGCGTCGAGCTGCCGATCGAGTGCTGGGTGCTCGGCCAGGGACCACAGACCGAGTCGCTCCGGCGGCGCTTCGGGTCCGACGGACGCCTTGCGTGGTTCGGGGCCGTCACCGACGCCGAGAAGTTCGCGCGCCTGCGTGGCGCCGACGTGCTGTGCGTGCCCTCGCTCGGCGGCGAGAGCTTCGGGCTCGTGCCGCTCGAGGGGATGGCCGCGCGCACCGCGGTCGTGGCCACGGACATCGACGGGTACCGCGAGGCGACCGCGGGCTACGCGAGGCTCGTCGCCCCCAACGATCCCGCGGCCCTCGCGGTCGCCCTGCGAGAGGCGTTCGAGCGGCCGGCGACCAAGGCGACGCTCGATGCGGCCGCGGCGCACGCCGCGGGCTGGTCGATGGCCTCGCTCGTCGAGCGCTACCTCGTTCGCTACGAGCGGGCGGCCGAGCGATTCGCGAGCACACGCGCGTGACCGCACCGGTCGCGGCGTGGACGGGCAGTAGCCTGCGCGACGTGCCTTCCGTGCGCGGTGCCGACGCGGTGACGGGCCCGCAGCAGTACGACGTGAGGAACGACGAGCGTGCACGGAACCGTCGCGTCGCGTTTCTCGTCCCGCTGCTCCCGCTCGCGTTCATCGTGGCCCTCGGCGCGGTGTGCTGCGCGGGACTCGCCGCCGCGGGAGCGCCTCGGCTCGGCCTCGTGATCGTGGCGGCAAGCCTCGTGCTGGGTGGGCTCGTCGTGGCCGCAGGGCTCTTGAGCGCACCGGCGAACGTCGAGCGGCTGCTCGGCGCGCACCGTGTCGCCGACGGCGCCCAGCCGCGCGTCGAGAACCTCGTCGCGGGGCTCTGCGCCACCTTCGGCGTCTCGCACCCGCCCCTCTTCGTGCTCGACGACGATCGCGTCAACCTCGCGATGGTCGCCACCTCGAGCGGCGCGGCCATGGTCGTCACCACCGGGCTGCTCGGCAAGCTCGACCTGATCGAGCTCGAGGGCGTCCTGGCACACGGTCTTGCGCACCTGCGGCTGGACGACGTTCGACGCGGGACCCTGGCAGCGTCGTTGCCGAGCGTGCTCGGCAACGACGCCATCCGCCACCGTCTCGCTGGCCAGGGCCGCTTGTTCCGCGCCGACGAGGTGGCGGCCGTGTCGGTGCGCTTCCCCGTCGGGATCGCCGCGGTCCTCGACCGGTGCATCGCCCAGCCGGTCCCGAGCGCCGGCTCGTACTTCGCGACCGAGCACTTCGCTCGCACCCGGTGGCTGTGGTTCGATCCGCTGCCGGGCGACCCGAGCAACGACATCGGCGAGCTGGATGCGCCCGCCGTCCGCGCCCAAGCCCTCGCGGAATGGTGAGGTCGCGCCGGTAGGCTTGGGCCATGGCGGACCTGGTGGACGAGCGCAGCTACGGGACCTCGAACGTGAAGCGCGGCCTGGCCGACATGCTCCGCGGTGGGGTGATCATGGACGTCGTCACTCCCGCGCAGGCAAAGGTCGCAGAAGACGCGGGCGCGGTCGCGGTGATGGCGCTCGAGCGCGTGCCGGCCGACATCCGTCGAGACGGTGGCGTCGCCCGCATGTCCGACCCCGAGATGATCAAGGGGATCCAAGAGGTGGTCACCATCCCGGTCATGGCGAAGGCCCGGATCGGGCACTTCGCCGAGGCCCAGATCCTCCAGGCGCTCCGCGTGGACTACGTCGACGAGTCCGAGGTCCTGACCCCCGCCGACGAGGCGCACCACATCGACAAGTGGGCCTTCACCGTGCCGTTCGTCTGCGGAGCGACCTCCCTCGGCGAGGCCCTCCGGCGCATCGGCGAGGGAGCGTGCATGATCCGCTCGAAGGGCGAGGCGGGCACGGGCAACATCGTCGAGGCCGTTCGGCACCTCCGGTGCATCCTCGGCGAGATCCGCCGGCTCACGACGCTGGGCGAGGCCGAGCGCTACGCAGCCGCGAAGGACCTCCAGGCCCCGCTCGCCCTCGTGGCCGAGGTCGCGATGACCGGGAAGCTGCCGGTCCCCCTGTTCTGCGCCGGCGGCATCGCGACGCCCGCGGACGCCGCGCTCGTGCGCCAACTCGGCGCCGAGGCCGTGTTCGTCGGCTCGGGCATCTTCAAGAGCTCGGACCCCGAGCGCATGGCGCGGGCGATCGTTGAGGCGACGACGCACTTCGACGACGCCGACCTCATTGCCAAGATCTCGACGGGACTGGGGCCCGCCATGCGCGGCGACGAGATCTCCACGCTGAACGAGCGCCTGGCCGACCGCGGCTGGTAGCCGTGCGCGTCGGCGTGCTCGCCCTCCAAGGCGACGTCTCTGAGCATCGTGCCGCGCTCGCGGACCTCGGGGTCGACTCGTCGCCGGTCCGATCGGTGGCTGAGCTCGACGGGGTCGACGCGATGGTGCTGCCAGGCGGCGAGTCGACCGCCATCGCGCACCTGCTCGTGACGTCGGGGCTCTTGGGCCCCCTCGAGTCGCGCCTGCGCCAGGGCATGCCCGCGTTCGGGACCTGTGCGGGCCTCGTGCTGCTCGCCTCGTCGATCACCGACGGGCGACCTGACCAGCCCGCGCTCGGGCTCCTCGACGTGACCGTGCTCCGCAACGGCTACGGGCGACAGGTCGCGTCGTTCGAGTCGTCGAGCGAGCTCGCGGGCGGGGTGCGGGTGCCCACGGTGTTCATCCGCGCGCCGAGGATCACCGAGGCCGGCGACGGCGTCGAGGTGCTCGCGACGATCGACGTGGGCGACGGTGCGCACCCGGTCCTCGTGCGCCAAGGGGCCGTCCTCGGCGCCTCGTTCCACCCCGAGCTCACTCCCGATCGCACCGTGCACGCGCTGTTCGTCGACCTCGCCTCGGCGAGCCGCTCGGCCGTTCACAAGTAGCATCGGCCGCCGCGACGTCGAGGAGGACCAGATGTCGGGCCACTCGAAGTGGGCGACGACCAAGCATCGCAAGGGTGCCCAGGACAAGGCCAGAGCGAAGCTGTTCGCCAAGCTCATCCGACAGGTCGAGGTGGCCGCACGCGAGGGCGGCGGTGACGTGAACGCGAACGCGACGCTGCGGACCATGTTCCAAAAGGCCCGTGACGGCTCGGTGCCGATCGACACGATCGAGCGCGCCATCAAGCGTGGCACCGGCGAGCTCGAGGGGGTCCGCTACGAGGCGGTGACCTATGAGGGCTATGGCCCCGGGGGCGTCGCGGTGCTCGTCGAGTGCCTGACGGACAACCGCAACCGCACGGGCGCCGAGATGCGCAGCCTGTTCACCCGCAGCGGCGGGTCGATGGCCGAGCCCGGGGCGGTCGCCTGGCAGTTCGAGCGCAAGGGCGCGATCGAGGTCGCCTCGACGGTCGACGAGGACCGCCTGATGGAGCTGGCGATGGAGGCCGGGGCCGAGGACATGGCGAGCGACGACGACGGCTTCTCGATCACGACTGCGCCGGGGGACCTCGCCTCGGTGCGCGAGTCCCTGGAGGCGCAGGGCGTCTCGGTCCGCAACGCCGAGCTCACCATGGTGCCGACCTCGACCATCGAGATCACCGATGACGCCGACGCCAAGCGGGTGCTGCGGATGATGGACGCCATCGACGACCACGACGACGTCCAGACCGTCCACGCCAACTTCGACGTCCCCGAGTCCGTGCTCGCTTCCTACGAGGCCTAGGTCACGGGCCCGGACCGACCGGTCCACTACAGTCGAACACATGTTCGTACTCGGGATCGATCCCGGGCTCACGCGGTGCGGGTACGGCCTCCTCGCCCGCGACGCGGCGGGCACGTTCACCACGATTGCGGCCGGCACGATCGAGACGGACCGCGCGGCGTCGGTCGACCGACGGCTCAGCGAGCTCGCCCAGTCGATCCGCGAGCTGCTCATCGAGTACGACCCGGGTGTCGTCGTCGTCGAGCGCGTGTTCTTCCAGACCAACGCAAAGACCGCGATCGGCGTCGCCCAGGCGAGCGGCATCGCCCTGTCGTGCGCCGCGACGCATGGCTGCGAGGTCGCCCAGTACACCTCGAACGAGGTGAAGCTGGCGGTCGTTGGCTATGGCTCGGCCACCAAGTCCCAGGTCCAGGCGATGGTGACCCGCCAGCTGGGTCTCGCGACGACCCCGCCGCCGGACGCCGCCGACGCCCTGGCGCTCGCGATGTGCCACCTCGTGGGCGACTCGATGCGCCGGGCCGTCCGCCTGGCCGAGCAGACGTCGTGATCGGCTCGCTGCGCGGTCAGCTGACCGCGAGGCTCGCCGACGGCACCTCGATCGTGGACGTGAACGGCGTCGGCTACCGCGTCGCTTTGACCGGCCCGGCGGCGACCTCGCCGACGGCCAGCGGCGAGGTCGAACTCGCGATCCACACGCACGTGCGCGAGGACGCGATCGTGCTCTATGGGTTCTTGACCGCGCGGGAGCGCGACTGCTTCGAGGCCCTGCTCGCCGCACCCGGCGTCGGCCCGACGCTCGCCCAGTCGATCATGGGGTCGCTCGGTCCAGAGGCCCTCGCTCGCGCGCTCGCGTCCGACGACGTCGACGCGCTGTGCGCGGTCCCCGGGGTCGGCCGCAAGACCGCGGCTCGGCTCCTCCTCGAGCTGCGCGGTCGCCTCGTCCCCGAGGCCGCGACCGTTGCGCAGGACGGGACCCCGTCGGTCGGCGCCGAGGTCCGCGGTGCGCTCGGCGAGCTCGGCTATACGAGCGAGGAGGTGCGGCGAGCCATCGACCAGCTCGACGAGACCGCGAGCGTCGAGGACGCGCTGCGCCAGGCGCTGCGGGTTCTCTCGAGACGATGAGCGCCGCGCGCAAGGAGCTCGTGGACGTGGGGGGCGCCGCCGCACCTGAGCGCGAGGTCGACCCGGCCCTCATCCCGCACGACGAGGCCGACGAGTCGGGCCTTCGGCCACGGACGCTCGCGGAGTTCGTGGGACAGCCCGACCTGGTCGAGCACCTCTCCATCGTCCTCGAGGCCGCGCGCCGACGATCGCACCCCGTTGATCACATCTTGTTCGCCGGACCGCCGGGGCTCGGCAAGACCACGCTCGCGAGCATCGTCGCCCAGGAAATGGGCGTGGGGCTGCGCATCACCTCGGGTCCGGTGCTCGCCCGAGCGGGCGACCTTGCCGCGACGCTGACCGACCTGCAAGAAGGCGACGTCCTGTTCATCGACGAGATCCACCGGCTTGCACGCGTGGTCGAAGAGGTGCTCTACCCGGCGATGGAAGAGGGCCAGCTCGACGTCATGCTCGGCAAGGGTCCGACCGCGCGCTCGCTCCGACTCGACCTCCCGCGCTTCACGCTGGTCGGCGCGACGACGCGCACGGGGCTCGTCGCGAGCCCCCTTCGCGACCGTTTCGGGTTCGTCGGGCGGCTCGACCTGTATGACTCGAGCGACCTCGAGCGGATCGTGGCGAGGTCCGCACGGCTGCTCGGCATCCCGATCACCCCGGGCGGCGCCGAGGAGATCGCCACGCGCAGCCGCGGCACGCCGAGGATCGCCAACCGGCTCCTTCGCCGGGTCCGGGACTTCGCCGAGGTCCGTGAGCACAGCGAGGTCACCCGCGACGTGGCCGCCCAGGGGCTCGCGCTGTTCGGCGTCGACGCGCTCGGCCTCGACAAGCTCGACCTCGCGATCCTGCACACGCTCGCGGTCCGATTCGACGGCAACCCCGTCGGGCTCACGACGCTCGCGCACGCCGTCGGCGAGGAGACCGAGACGATCGAGGAGGCCTACGAGCCCTACCTCATCCGACAAGGTCTGCTGCACCGCACGCCTCGCGGCCGCGTCGCGACGGAGCGAGCGTTCGAACACCTCGGAGTGTCGAGAGGGAACGGCCGGCTCCTGTAGACCTGCAATGAGCCTCGCGGCAGTGCTCGGCTAGGGTGCTCAGGGTCAATTCGGGAGGCACACCTTGTTGCATTTGATGGCCGCACACGTCCTTTCCGCGGCCACGACCAAGACCACCAAGTCCTCGGGGAACTCGTACACGCTGCTGATCATCGTGGCACTTTTCGGGCTGTTCTACTTCCTCATCATTCGTCCGAGGTCCCAACGCCAGCGCCAGTCTCGCGAGCAGGTGAAGACCGCCAACGTCGGCGACGAGATCGCGACGATCGGCGGGCTCGTGGGCACGATCGTTGCCGAAGAGGGCGATCGCGTCACGGTCTCGACCGGCAACGGGACCGAGCTCGTCTTTTTGCGCCAGGCGATCGGCAAGAAGCTGACCGCACCCGAGCCGCCGACGGAGGTCGCTGACGGCGAGGCCGCGCAGTTCGAGGGACCCCCGCCCGGCTTCGACGGGACGGAGGGACCCCCGACGCCCGCCGCGACCGACGAGACCCACGGCAAGGAGCCGGACGCCCCGTGAGCGCCTCGTCGATCAGCGCAGCCCGACGCAGGCGCGGGCTCATGATCAGCCTCTTCGTGATGCTGGCCATCTCGTTCGGCTCGTTGTTCGCGACGATCTCTGCGGGCTGGACACCCAAGCTCGGCTTGGACCTCGCGGGTGGCGCCGAGGTCGTCTTGACCCCCGCGCCGGGTCGGACGATTACCGCGTCCCAGCTCGCCGTCACAGAGACGATCATCCGCGAGCGCGTGCAGGGGATCGGCGTCTCGGGCGCGACGGTCGAGATCCAGGGCAGCCAGATCATCGTGCAGGTGCCGGGCGTGAAGGACGCCCGCAAGCTCCTCAGCATCATCTCGTCGACCGCACAGCTGCTCTTCCGTCCCGTCGAGTGCGGCGCCCCGCCCTACGTGAAGCCGACCCACCACAAGCCGGTGAGCCCGCTCAACATCCCGACCTGCACGCCTGCAAACCAGCTCTCCCTTAGCAATCCGAACTACCAGGTCACCCCCGACCCCAACTCGTCGGCCGGCTACGTGTCGAACAACATCGGCGCGGACTCGAAGTTCCTCAACGTTCCCTCGATCACCTCGGACCAAGACGCGCTGCCCCAGGTGGCCAGCAAGTTCGTTGTCGAGAACGCTTTCGATTACAACCCGAGCACCACCCAGTACGCGCGTTACGTGCTGTTCCCAGCCGTCATGCTCGGCAAGGAGGTCGCGAACGCGAGCGCGAACCAGAACCAGCTCGGTCAGTGGGTGGTCGACTGCAGCCTGACGTCGACGGGGTCCAAGGAGTGGGACGCGGCCACCAAGCAGTACTTCCACGAGTACATGGCGATCGAGCTCGACGGCCAGGTCATCTCCGCGCCGATCATCCAGCCGACGCAGGCCGCCTGGACGTCCTTCGCCGGCTCCGTCGAGGTCTCTGGCTCGCTCAGCCAGTCACAGGCGAACCTGCTCGCCGCGGACCTCACCTATGGCTCGCTGCCCGTGCCGCTCAAGGTGCTGACCTCAGAGTCCGTGTCCCCGACGCTCGGGCACGCCGCGCTGGTCGCGGGCCTCGGCGCGGGGCTCGCCGGGCTCGCCCTCGTGCTCCTCTACGTCCTCTTCTACTACCGGCTCTTGGGCGCCGTCGTGCTCACGGGGCTCGCCGTGACCGCCGCCATCCTCTGGGCGCTGATCTCCGCACTCGGCCGGACCTCGGTCGCCCCGAGCTTCGATCTCGCGGGCGTCACGGGCCTCATTGTCTCGATCGGCATCACGACCGACAGCTACATCGTCTACTTCGAGCGGCTGAAGGACGAGGCGCGCTCGGGCAGGACCGTGCGCACCTCGCTTGACCGAGGCTTCGCCTCGGCGTGGCGAACCGTATTGGCGGCAGACACCGTGTCGCTGCTCGCCGCGGTGCTGCTGTTCTTCCTCGCCGTGGGCTCCGTTCGCGGGTTCGCGTTCTTCCTCGGGCTCTCGACCCTGCTCGACGTGATCGTCACCTGGTTCTTCACGCGCCCCGCGGTCTACCTCCTGGCCCGCAACGAGCGCCTCACCTCGATGCGTCACATCGGGGTCGCGAGTGGACTCGGTGCCAGGGGCGTGCCGGCGTGACCGGCGTCGAGGATCCAGCGAAGGCACCGGCCTCGGCGACCGAGCAGGACGAGCTCGAGCTCGAGGCCGAGCTCGAGGCCGACCTCGCCCCCCAGACGCCGGCCGAGGCGCGCGAGCGCGCGAAGCTCGGGCCATTTCGACGGCTGTACCGGGGCCTCACGAGCTTCGACTTCGTCGGGCGGCGCAAGATCTGGTTCGGCATCTCCGGGGCGATCATCATCATCGGCATGACCGCCCTGGGCGTGAAGGGACTGAACCTCGGGATCGACTTCAAGGGCGGCTCGACCTGGACCGTGCTCGCGCCCAACGTGAGCCAGCAATCGGCGGTCAACGCCGTCTCGCCCTACCTCAGCCAGCCCATCGTCGAGATCCTGACACCGCCGTCAGGCCAGTCGACGCTCCAGGTGCAGGCAGACCTCAACGGGCTGTCCGCCAAGCAGCAGGCGCAGGCTTCGAAAGGGGTCATCGCGGCCCTTGCGAAGCTCGCGCACGTCAAGGACCTCAACAAGGTGTCGATGACGTTCGTCGGCCCGACCTGGGGCAGCCAGATCACCCAGAAGGCGATCCAGGCCCTGATCGCGTTCTTCGTTGCGGTCGTCGCCTACATCTCGTTGCGCTTCGAGCCGAAGATGGCGCTCGCGGCGTTCATCGCCATGCTCCACGACCTCGCGGTCACCGTCGGGATCTACGCGATCTTCGGCTTCCAGGTGACCCCTGACACCGTGATCGCGATCCTGACCATCCTCGGGTACTCGCTCTACGACACCGTCGTGGTGTTCGACCGCGTCCGCGACAACACCAAGCCCTTCGCCGCGGCCGGCCGGATGACCTACTCGACCATGGTCAACCTCTCCATGAACCAGACCCTGGCGCGGTCGATCAACACGTCCATGGTGGCGATCCTGCCGGTCTTGTCGGTGCTGCTCGTCGGCGCCGAGTTGCTCGGCGCCGTGACGCTCCAGAACTACGGCGTGGCCCTCACCGTCGGGCTCCTCTCTGGTGCGTACTCGTCGATCTTCATCGCCTCACCGCTGCTCGCGATCCTGAAGGAGCGCGAGGCGAAGTACGTCGCGATCCGCAAGCGCCTCGTGTCCAAAGGAGAGCGCAGCATCTCGTTCAGCGCACAGGATGCCGCGACGTTCTCCCTGGCCGCACCTGCCGCGAGGACGGGCGCCGCGACCCGGCCGACCGTGCGGCCGAGCGCACCTCAGAGCCCTGCGTCGCGGCCCGCGCAGGGTGCGTCAACGGTTCCCCCGCAGAGCGCGCCGGTCATCGCGCCGAGGGCCCGAAAACAGAAGAAGCGCTGAACCTGCTCAGTAGGCTGGGCTGATGGCGAGCGTCGTCACGACCAGCCGGTCGCGCCCGTCGGCGGACCCTGCCCTCGAAGAGCTCCTGGCGCCCATCCTCGAGTCCTTCGCCGCTTTGCGGCCCGGCGAGGACGACAGCGCGATCGTGGAGGCGGCCCGGGCGGCCGAGCTCGCCCACCGAGGCCAGGTCCGTCGCTCGGGCGAGGACTACGTGACCCACCCCGTCGCGGTCGCCCAGACCGTGGCCGAGCTCGGCCTGGACGCGGCCACGGTGGCGGCCGCGCTCCTGCACGACGCCGTCGAGGACACGGGCATGAGCCTCGCGCACGTCCGCGCCCAGTTCGGCGAGGTCGTCGCCCGGGTGGTCGACGGCGTGACCAAGCTCGACCGCCTCGAGTTCGACTCGAAGGAGGCCCAGCAGGCAGCCACCATCCGAAAGATGTTCCTGGCCATGGCGTCGGACTGGCGCGTGCTGCTCATCAAGCTCGCCGACCGATTGCACAACATGCGCACGATCGCGGTCATGCCCGAGGTCTCCCAGCGCATGACGGCACAGGAGACACTCGACGTCTACGCACCGCTCGCGCACCGCCTGGGCGTCCAGCAGGTCCGCTGGCAGCTGGAGGACCTCGCGTTCGCGACGCTGCAGCCGAAGCGCTACGCCGAGATCGAGCAGATGGCCGCGTCGAGGACGCCCGAGCGAGAGCTGTACGTGAGCGAGGTCAGCGCGACGCTTCGCCAGAAGCTCGAGGGCCAGCACATCGACGCCGAGTTGATGGGACGCCCGAAGCACCTCTGGAGCATCTACGAAAAGATGGTGGTCAATGGCAAGGAGTTCGACGAGATCTTCGACCTCGTCGGGCTTCGCGCGATCGTCGCCGACGAGCACGACTGCTGGGCGGTGCTCGGCACGCTGCACGCGCTGTGGCACCCCGTCCAGGGACGGTTCAAGGACTACATCAACCAGCCCAAGTTCAACCTCTACCAGTCCCTCCACACGACGGTGATCGGCCCGCACGGCAAGCCGATCGAGGTCCAGATCCGGACACAAGAGATGCACCGGCGTGCCGAGTACGGCATCGCGGCGCACTGGGGCTACAAGGGGCACTCGACGCCCGGCGAGCTCGAGTGGATGCGCCGGCTCACCGACACCGAGCAGGAGTCGACCGACGCGATCGACTTCCTCGAGGCGCTGAAGCTCGACTTGGAACAGGACGAGGTCTACGTGTTCACCCCAAAGGGACGCGTGATCGCGCTCGTGGCGGGGGCGACCCCGATCGACTTCGCCTACGCGGTGCACACCGAGGTCGGCCACCACTGCGTGGGGGCCAAGGTGAACGGGCGCCTCGTGCCCCTCGACACCAGGCTCAACTCCGCCGACGTGGTCGAGGTGGTCACGTCCAAGGCCGAGACCGCAGGCCCGTCGCGCGACTGGTCGAGCTTCGTGCAGTCGACCAGGGCCAAGGCCAAGATCCGCCAGTGGTTCTCGCGCGAGCGTCGCGAGGACTCGATCGAGGCCGGGCGCGACGAGCTCACCCGCGCACTGCGACGCGCGAGCCTGCCCATCCAGACCTCGATGTCCTCTGCCGCCCTGCTCACCGTCGCCGCCCAGCTCAACCTCGCCGACCTCGACGCGCTGCTTGCCGCCATCGGGGAGAGCCAGATCTCCTCGCAGTCCGCCGTCCAGCGCCTCCAGCGCGAGCTGCGCGGCGGCGACGACGAGACGCTCCCGACGACCGTCGCGAGGGGCCCGCGGCTGGGGACGGGCACCAGGCGCAACGCGGGCATCTACGTCGAGGGGCTCGACGACGTGATGGTGCTCTTGGCCAAGTGCTGCTCACCGGTGCCGGGCGACCAGATCATGGGCTTCGTCACCCAGGGCAGGGGGGTGTCCGTGCACCGCACGGACTGCTCGAACGCGACGGCGCTCGCTTCGGAGTCACGCCAGCGCGTGGTCGAGGTCGAGTGGGACGCCTCGAGCACCTCGGCGTTCCGCGTGACCCTCGACGTGCGCGCGTTCGACCGATCGCGACTGCTCGCCGACGTGAGCGCCGTGATGGCCGAGAGCCACCTCAACATCGTCGCGTCGCACTCGACCACCACGCCGGACCGCGTGGTCAAGATGACCTTCGAGGTCGAGCTCGCCGACCCGTCGCACCTCGCCAGCGTGCTCACGCAGCTGAAGCACGTCGACGGCGTGTACGACGCGTTTCGCCAGCTGCCCGGTCGCGGCAAGTGAGCGACGAGTCGGGTCGCGACGAGGCGAGCGAGGCACCGCGCAGCCCGAAGGGGACCCACGACGTGCTCCCTCCCGAGTCAGCGCGGTGGGAGGCGCTGATCGCGACGTTCGCGCAGCTGGCCACGCGTCACGGATTCGGCCTCGCCCACACCCCGGCGTTCGAGGACGCGCGCGTCTTCCGCCGCGGCATCGGCGATGCCTCCGAGATCGTCAACAAAGAGATGTACGAGTTCGAGGACCGCAGCGGCCGGCGCCTGGCGCTGCGCCCTGAGGGCACGGCCCCGATCGTGCGCGCCTTCGTCCAGCACCACCCTGGCGTCCCGTGGCGGGTCTGGTACGTGACGCCGGCGTTCCGCTACGAGCAGGCCCAGGCCGGTCGGTACCGCCAGCACCACCAGGTGGGCGTCGAGGTGCTCGGCACCGAGGATCCCGACGTCGACGTCGAGGTCATCTCGCTCGCCCACGACTTCTACGTCGCGCTGGGGCTGACGCGGTTCACGCTGCGCCTCAACTCGCTGGGCGACCTCGAGTGCCGCCCCGCGTACCTCGAGGAGCTCCGCTCGTACCTGGCCTCGCACGAGACTGAGCTGTGCGACGAGCACGCGACGACCTGGTCGCGCAACCCGATGCGCGTGTTCGACTGCAAGCGCGAGACCTGCCGGGCCGTCGCGGACACCGCGCCGAGGCTCGCTGAGCGGCTCTGCGCGCCGTGCACGGCACACCTCGCGCGCGTCACTGCCGGCCTCGACGCAGCCGGGGTCGCCTGGGCCCTCGACGGACGCCTCGTGCGGGGGCTCGACTACTACACGCGCACGACGTTCGAGTTCACGGGGACCGCGCTCGAGTCCGCGAGCGACGCGATCGGTGGCGGCGGGCGCTACGACCTGCTCGCCGAGGCGCTGGGCGGTCCGCCGACGCCGGGCATCGGGTTCGGGAGCGGCATCGAGCGCGTCCTGCTCGCCTGCGACGCCGAAGGCGTGCTCCCTGCGGCGTCGCGCGACCCCGAGGTCTTCGTCGTCGACGTGACCGGCGGGGAGGTCGCGCGCGACCTCGTCCTGGCGCTCCGCCGCATCGGCATTCGCGCCGCTCGCTCCTACGACGCGAGGTCCATGCGCGCCCAGCTGAAGCAGGCCGACCGCGCCGGGGCGCCCCTTGCGCTCATCATCGGTCCCGCCGAGCTCGAGAGCCTGACCGTTGTCGTGCGCGACCTCGCCTCGGGCGTCCAGTCCGCCGAGCCGATCGAGGCGCTCCTCGAGCGCGCCGCAGCGGACGGCGCGGTGCGGGCGGTCGGGTCGTGAGCACCCCGAGCGAGTCGACCGCCATGCGCGACCGTTTCTGCGGGACCCTGCGCACCAGTGACGTCGGCACGCGGCTGGCCGTGTGCGGTTGGGTCGCGAAGCGGCGCGAACACGGCGAGCATCTCGCCTTCGTCGACCTGCGTGACCACACCGGGCTGATCCAGTGCGTGATCGACGGCGCCGTCGACGTGCACAGCGAGTTCGTCCTGCGGGTGACCGGCACGGTCACCGTACGGCCCGAGGGCACACTGAACCCGCACCTCGGCACCGGGGAGGTCGAGCTCGCCGACTGCGTCGTCGAGGTGCTGGCGACCGCCGAGACGCCGCCGCTGTCGATCGGCGGCCGTGTGGAGTCCGACGAGCAGGTGCGCCTCAAGTGGCGCTTCCTCGACCTGCGCCAGGACCGCATGCAGAAGAACCTCCGGCTTCGCGCGCGGATCAACTCGGCGATCCGCGCGGCGTTCGACCGCCAGGGGTTCTGCGAGGTCGAGACCCCGCTGCTCTGGGCGCCGACCCCTGAGGGCGCGCGCGAGTTCGTCATCCCCTCTCGGCATTTCCCGGGGTCCTTCTACGTCCTTCCCCAGAGCCCCCAGCTCGCCAAGCAGCTGCTCATGGTCGCGGGCTTCGACCGCTACTACCAGATCGCGCGCTGCATGCGCGACGAGGACCTCCGTGCCGATCGCCAGTACGAGTTCACCCAGCTCGACGTGGAAGCGAGCTTCGTGACCCAAGAGGACGTGTTCGGCTTCGTGACCGAGGCCGTGCTGGACGCCGCGGAGGCAGCGACGGGGGAGCGGCCCGGCCCCATCGAGCGGCTCACCTGGTTCGAGTGCCTCGACCGGTTCGGCACCGACAAGCCGGACCTGCGCTTCGGGATGGAGCTGGTCGATTTGACCGAGCAGTTCGCCGCGACCGAGGCACGCGCCCTTCGCGCCCCGACGGTCAAGGCGATGCGCGTGCCGGGGGGAGCGGACCTCGCCCGCGCGCGCCTCGACGCCATGACCGAGCGCGCCAAGCAGCTCGGTGCGGGCGGGCTCGCGTGGTTCCGCGTCACCGAGTCGGGACTCGACTCGCCGCTGCTCAAGTTCCTCTCCGACGAAGAGGCCGTCGCGGTCGCCCGCGTCGACGACGCGGTCCCGGGCGACCTGGTCCTCGCCGTGGCCGACGTCCACGCCGTCGCCTGCCGCGCCCTCGGCGCGCTGCGCGTCGCCCTCGGCTCGCCCCCCGTCGCACAGGGCCCGCACCGGTACTGCTGGGTGACCGAGTTCCCGCTCTTCGAGGGCCTCGGGGCGGACGGCGCGCCGCTGTCCGCCCACCACCCCTTCACGATGCCGCACCCCGACGACCTCGATCGCTTGGAGTCCGACCCCTTGTCGGTCCGTTCGCAGTCCTACGACCTGGTGCTCAACGGCTGGGAGCTCGGGAGCGGCTCGGTGCGGATCCACCGAGGCGACATCCAGCGTCGCGTGTTCTCGGTCTTGCGCATGACCGACGAGGAGGCCGAGCAGCGCTTCGGGTTCCTGCTCGGCGCCTTTCGCTACGGGGCGCCGCCCCACGCGGGCTTCGCGTTCGGCATCGACCGGCTCGCCGCGATCTTCGCGGGCGAGGAGAACATCCGCGAGGTCATCGCGTTCCCGAAGACCCAGTCGGGCGCCGACCTCATGACGGGTGCGCCCACGCCCATCGCCGCATCCCAGCTCGCCGAGGTGGGCATCGAGGTGCGGCCGAGCCCCACGTGAGCGATCCGGGGCTCTTCGACGCGGCGGCGCGCGACGCGCTGAGCGCCCAGGCACCGCTCGCGGCACGCGTCCGCCCGCGCACCCTCGACGAGGTCGTGGGCCAGGATCACCTCGTCGGCCCGCATGGCACGCTGCGCGTCCTGTGCGACCGCGGTCGGCTCGTGTCGATGCTCTTGTGGGGCCCCGCCGGCAGCGGCAAGACGACCCTCGCGCGGCTCGTGGCCGAGGCCGCCTCGAACCGGTTCGTCGCGCTCTCCGCGACGAGCGCGGGCGTCCGCGAGGCGCGCGAGGCGATCGCCGAGGCGACGCGAGCCCTGGGAGAGCACGCACAGCGCACGGTGCTCTTCGTCGACGAGGTCCATCGATTCAGCACGTCCCAGCGGGACGTCTTGCTGCCCGCCGTCGAGGACGGGACGGTCGTCTTGGTGGGGGCGACGACGGAGAACCCCTACTTCGAGGTGAACGCGCCGCTGCTCAGCAGGTTGTCGATCTTCCGGCTCGCAGCCCTCGACGAGGCCGCGATGCTCGAGCTGCTCGAACGCGGTGCCCGCGCCGAGGACGTCGGGCTCGACGACGACGCTCGCGAGCTGCTGGTCGCCTCGGCCGACGGTGACGGGCGGGCGCTGCTCGGGGGCCTCGAGATCGCCGCGGCCCTCGCGAGGGCACGGGACGCGGGGCCCGCGGCGAGCGCGGCGACGCGCCTGACGCGCGACGACGTCGTCCAGGCCCGCGACAGCCGGGTGCTGCACCAGGGTCGAGACGAGCACTACGACCAGGCGAGCGCGTTCATCAAGTCCTTGCGCGGCTCGGACCCGAACGCCGCGCTGTACTGGCTGGCGCGCATGCTCGAGGCAGGCGAGTCCCCACGGTTCCTCGCACGCCGACTGGTCGTGCTCGCGAGCGAGGACATCGGCATGGCCGATCCGTCAGCGCTCGTCATCGCGACGGCCGCCGCCAGCGCGGTCGAGCTCGTGGGGCTGCCCGAGGCCGCGCTCAACCTCGCCCAGGCGACCGTGCACCTCTCGCTGTCGCCCAAGTCCAACCGCGTCACCATCGCCCTCGCAGCCGCGCAGCGCGACGTGCGAGAGGGACCGCACACCCAGGTGCCCCCGCACCTGCGCGGCTCCAACTACGCCGGCGCGGCGTCGCTTGGCCACGGTGACGGCTACCGCTACCCCCATGATGACCCGAGCGGCGTCGTCGACCAGCAGTACCTGCCCGACGAGCTGGTCGACGCCGCGTACTGGCGCGCGTCGTCCCACGGCGAGGAGCCCGAGCGAGACGTGTGGCGACGTCGCGCCGCGGACGCGCCCCGCGTGGACTGACGAGGTGCTCACAGGAGCGCCGGTAGGCTCGCACGAATGGATGCGAACGGCGTGCGCCACGCGTTCACGCGCTTCTTCGAGGAGCGCGGCCACGTCGCGGTGCCGTCGGCGAGCCTGATTCCTCACGATCCAACGGTGCTCTTCACGATCGCCGGCATGGTGCCGTTCAAGCCGTACTTCCTCGGCGAAGAGCATCCGCCGCACCCTCGCCTCGTGACGGTGCAGAAGTGCTTCCGGGCCAGCGACATCGAGCTCATCGGCACGACGTCGCGGCACTGCACCTTCTTCGAGATGCTGGGCAACTTCAGCTTCGGGGACTACTTCAAGGAGGGCGCCATCCGCTTTGCCTGGGAGCTCGTGACCGAGGTCTTCGGGCTCGACGGCGAGCGGATCTGGATCACGGTCCACGAGACCGACGACGAGGCCGCGGCGATCTGGCTCGACACGATCGGCCTCCCTGCCGCCCGGCTCCAGCGGCTCGGCGAGGAGAACATCTGGGCGATGGGCGACACGGGCCCGCGCGGAACCGACAGCGAGCTGTTCTTCGACAAGGGACCCGAGTACGGCCACGAGGGCGGCCCCGCGGGGGGTGACGAGGAGCGCTACGTCGAGTTCTGGAACCTGGTGTTCATGGAGCTCAACCGCCTGGACGACGGGTCGACCCACGAGCTCCCGAAGAAGAACATCGACACGGGTGCCGGCCTCGACCGGTTCTTGGCCCTGCTCCAGGGGCACGACTCGATCTTCGGCACGGACCTGTACACCGGCATGCTCGACGCCGCCCAGTCGATCACGGGCCGCACCTACGGCCACGACGAGACGGTCGACGTCACGCTGCGGAGGATCGCGGACCACGGCCGGGCGATGACCATGCTGGTCGCCGACGGCGTGCTCCCGAGCAACGAGGGACGCGGCTACGTGCTGCGACGCGTCGTGCGCCGCGCCGTGCTCGCTGCGCGCCGGCACTCGAGCTCGACGACGGCCGTGACGCCCGCGCTGGTCGACGCCGCCGTGCGGACCTTCGAGGTCGCGTACCCCCAGCTCGTCGCAGACCGCGACCTCGTCGCCTCGGTGCTCGAGCGCGAAGAGCAGCAGTTCGATCGCACGCTGCGCACCGGTCTCGGGCTCTTGGAGACTGCCCTCGACGACCCAGGTGTCGCGGTGTCCAAGGTCCTCGACGGTGAGCTCGCGTTCCTCCTCCACGACACCCATGGCTTCCCCGTCGAGCTCACCGTCGAGCTCGCCGCAGAGCGCGACATCGCCGTGGACCGGGTCGACTTCGACGACGCGATGCGCCTCCAGCGCGAGCGAGCGAGGGCCGCGTCGAGGTCCCAGCGCGCCGCTGACGAGTCCGCGTACCGCTCCCTCCTCGACGCCGAGGGGCCCGCGCAGTTCATCGGCCGCGACGCCGCCCACTACACCGCAACCGCCCGGATCCAGGCTGTGCTCGAAGCCCCCGACGGGCTCAAAGAGATCTTCTTGGAGCACACCCCCTTCTACGCGGAGGGCGGCGGCCAGGTGGGCGACACCGGGACCATCGCGACGGAGACCGGCACCGCCGAGGTGCTCGACACCCAGTCGCCGCTGCCGGGGGTGATCGCGCACCGTGCGCGCGTGCGCGGGTCGCTGCACCCCGGCCAAGAGGCCATCGCGTCGATCGATCGGGACCGTCGCGAGGCGATCCGGCGGAACCACACCGCCACGCACCTGCTGCACGCCGCGCTCCGCGACGTCCTCGGCGACCACGTCCGCCAGCAAGGCTCGCTCGTCGCTGCGGATCGCCTGCGGTTCGACTTCTCGCACCACGGCGCGATCGCCGACGACGAGCACCACGCGATCCTCGAGATGGCGAACCGCGACGTGATCGCCGACGAGCCCGTCGAGACCACGGAGACCTCGCGCGAGGAGGCCCAGAAGATGGGCGCCGTCGCGTTCTTCGGGGACAAGTACGGCGAGACGGTCCGCGTCGTGCGGGCGGGCCCGCACTCCCTCGAGTTCTGCGGCGGCACGCACGTGCGCGCCTTGGGCGCGATCGGCACCATCCAGCTCGTCTCTGAGAGCTCGATCGGGGCCAACACGAGGCGGATCGAGGCCGTGACCGCTCTCGGGGCGCTGCGGCGCGCGGCGTCCCGGGACCAGCTCTTAGAGGCGGCGAGCGCGATCCTGCGCACGGATCCAGAGCACCTCCCCGCTGCAGTCGAGAAGGTCGCCGACCGGCTGCGCGCAGCCGAGCACGAGCTCGGCAAGCTGAAGGAGCAGGCCCTGCGCGACGACGCGCGCACGATCGCCGAGGGCGCCCAGGACGGTGTCGTCGTGTCGCGAGCCGACGGGCGCGCAGGCGAGGAGCTGCGCTCCTTGGCTGGGGCGGTCCGCCACCAGGCGGGCGCCACGGTCGTGGTCCTCGCGGGGGCGTCCCCGGGCGGGACCGCGGCGCTCGCGGCCAGCACCGACGGCGCCGTCGACGCCGCGGCGCTCGTGCGCGAGGTCGCCGCCTTGATCGGCGGCGGGGGTGGTGGCTCGAGCGAGGTGGCACTCGCGGGAGGGAAGAACCCCGCCGGCATCGACGCTGCGCTTGACGCGGTCCGAGCGCAGCTCGGCATTGCGTGACCGATGACGACACGGCGCGCGGTCGGGTCCTCGCACTCGATCCCGGCGCGGTCAGGATCGGCGTCGCGGTCTGTGACTCTGATCGTGCGATCGCCATGCCGCTTCCTGCGGTGCCCGCCGGCGCCGACGCGGCGGCGCGGTGCGCCGCGATCGCGATCGAAGAGTCCGCGGTCGCCGTCGTCGTGGGACTGCCGCTCCGGCTCGACGGGTCGCCCGGCGATGCCGCGGCGCGGGCATCGGGCTTCGCTGACGACCTGCGTCACCCGCTCAGCACGGCTGGCATCGAGGTCGTCCTGTTCGACGAGCGGCTCACGACCGTGACCGCCTCGGCGCGCCTTCGCGACGCGGGCGTGTCGGCGCGCCGCGCACGGGGTCGTGTCGACAGTGCGGCCGCGGTGGTCCTCCTCGAGGCCTGGATCGCACGGTGAGCGAGCCCCCGGGGTTCGCGGCCACCGACGCACCAGCAGCGGACCGCCCGGCGCCAACCGCCCCGCGCGGGCGCTCGCACGCCGGCGACGCCGACCGTCGTCGCCGGTTCCGTCGCCGGCGGCTCGTGGCGGCCTGCGTCGCGCTCCTCGTGCTCGTCGCACCGGTGTGGTTCGTCATCGACGCCTATCCGATCGGTGGCACGGGTGCGCCCGTCGTGTTCGAGGTGCAGCCCGGCGAGCCGATCGGACAGGTCGTGGCCACGATGGCCGGGAAGGGGATCGTCTCGTCAGAGCTGGGGTTCCGTCTCGACCTGATGCTGACGGGCACCCCGACGGTCCAGCCCGGCTGGTACGCGATCCCGACCTCGTCGTCGTTCTCCGCCGCGAAGGTGGCGCTGTCCAACGGCCCCAACGCCCAGGTCGTGACGACCGTGACGGCCGAGGCCTCCTGGGAGATCGCCCAGGACCTCGCGAGCACCATGGGGTCGCCCTTCGCGCGCAAGTTCGAGTCCTACGTGCACAACGGGTCGGTCCCCTCGCCGTTCCAGCCCACGCCCCACACGTCCTTGGAGGGGCTCCTCGCGCCGGGCACCTACGTGCTCGTGGCCGGCGAGTCCCCACGGGTCCTGCTCAGCCAGATGATCTCGAAGTTCGTCACCCGCGCCGCGTCGGTTGGCCTGGACCCCTCGACGACGCGCCACGGGCTCAACGCCGACGAGCTCGTCACGGTCGCGTCGATCGTGGAAAAGGAGGGCTACCTGGCGCGCAACATGCCGAAGACCGCGACGGTCGTCTACAACCGGCTGGCGAGGTCCATGTCGCTGCAGATGGACGCGACCGTCGAGTACGCGCTGCACCAAGACGGCGGCCCGGTCACCCACGCGACCGAGTCGGTCCACTCGTCCTACAACACGTACCTGCACGCCGGGCTCACGCCGTCGCCGATCTGCATCCCGTCCACCCAGGCGCTCGACGCCACGCTCCACGCGCCCTCTGGTCCGTGGCTCTACTTCACCCTCATCGACGCCTCGGGCACGCTCGCGTTCGCCTCCACCTTCGCCCAGCAGCTCGCCAACGAGGCGATCGCGGCACGTCGCGGCCTGTGACGCCGCACGGGCACCCGACGGGCGCGACGCTGGTGTTCGGCGTCGCGGGGGACCCCGTCGCGCACTCCTTGTCGCCGACGCTGCACAACGCCGCCTTCCGCGCGCTTGGCATCGACGCCGTCTCGATCGCGCTGCGTGCCGGCGAGCCCGACGCCGCGGTCGTGGTCGAGGCGGTCCGGCGACTCGGCGTCCGCGGCCTCAGCATCACGATGCCGCTCAAGGCCGCGGTCGTCGAGCACTGCGACGAGCGCGGGGTGGTCGTCGATCGGCTCGGCGCGGCGAACTGCCTTGTGTCCACGAGCGCGGGCGCGGTGCGCGCCGAGTCGACCGACGGCGATGGCCTGGTGGCCGCGATCGCGTGCGTCGCGGGGCGCGACGTTCTCGGCATGCGCTGCGCGGTCATCGGCGCGGGGGGAGCGGCGAGCGCGGCGGTCGTCGCCCTCATCGACGCCGGCGCCACCGAGGTGCTCGTGATCGCGCGACACGTGGACCGAGCCCGCAGCGTCGCGGACCTCGCCGATGCCGCACGCGTCGGCGACCCGCGCGACGTGGCGGGGCTCGACCTGGTCGTCCAGGCAACGCCCATCGGGATGCTCGGCACCACCGAAGCGCGGGCCTCGCCGCTCGTCGATCCCACCTCGCTTCGCGCGGGCCAGGTGGCGGTCGACCTCGTCTACCATCCTCGCGTGACCCCCTGGCTCGCACGGGCGGCGTCGAGCGGCGCGAGCGCGGTGGGCGGCGTCGAGGTCCTCGTGCACCAGGCGGCAGCCGCCCTCGCGATCTGGCTCGGCGTCCCAGCACCGCTCGAGGTGCTGCACGCGGCGGTCGCGGCACCATGATCCACGCGAGGATCCCGATCTTTCGCGCGCGTCGCGTCCCTGGCTTCGACGCCCTGCTGGCGGTGCTCGCCCTCGCCGTGGCGGCCTTCGGGGTGCTCATGGTCTACAGCGCGACGCGCCCCGGCCTCCTCGGCGCGGGAAGCGACCCGCGCTACTACCTCAAGCGCCAGGCGATCTTCGTCGCCCTCGGACTGGTGGTGATGCTCGGGGTCTCGCGAATCGACTACCGGCGCCTCGAGCAGCTCGCGACCCCCGCGTACGTGCTGGCGAACCTGGCGCTGCTCGCCGTGCGCACGCCGATCGGCTCGAACGCCCTCGGTTCCCAGCGGTGGTTCAACTTCCACTTCATCCAGGTCCAGCCCTCCGAGTTCGCGGTGCTCGCCATGATCCTCGCGATCGCGACGTACTGCGAGCGGCGGCCCGACGGGTTGACGATGCGCGACGTCTGGCGCCTCTTGTTGATGGCGGGGCTGCCGATCCTTCTCGTGTACCTCCAGCCGGACCTCGGGACCGCGATCATCATGGTGGTGGTGCTCATGGTTATGCTCGCCATCGCGGGCATCCCGCCGCGGTTCCTCATCCTCATGACGTTCGTGGCCGCGGGGGTCGCGGTCCTCGCCGTCGTCCTCGGCGTGCTCCAGCACTACCAAGTGCTCCGGTTCACGGGCTTCTTGCAGCAGAACCAGTACCAGACCAACGAGTCCAAGGCGGCGATCGGAGCCGGGGGCCTGTGGGGCCAGGGCCTCTTCCACGGCATCTCGTCGCTCGGCTACGTCCCCGAGCAGCAGACCGACTTCATCTTCTCCGTCGTCGGCTCCCAGCTCGGCTTCATCGGCGCGAGCGGGCTCATCGTGGCGCTCGGCGCGATCGCGGCCAGGATGCTGCGCGCGTCGATGCTCGCGAAGGATCACCTCGGCCGGCTCCTCGCGGTCGGGATCTTCACGTTCTTCGCCTTCAGCTGCTTCCAGAATGTCGGGATGATCATGGGGCTCATGCCCGTCACGGGGATCCCATTGCCCCTCGTCAGCTACGGCGGCTCCGCCGCGGTGTGCTTCTTCCTCGCCGCCGGCATCGTGCTCTCGGTCACCAAGCGACGCACCGCGAGGGCGACGTAGTGGCCGATCCCGTCTTCAAGCTGGTGGATATCGTCCACGTCGTCTTCTCGCTGCCGAGCCCGAGCCCGATCGTGCACCTCCGCGAGTCAGAGCCCCCCTTCCGCGGGATCGACTTCCCGATCGGGCTGCCCGAGGCGCAGTCGATCGCGCTGGCGCTCGACCACGAGACGGCCGTGCGACCGAGCACCCACGAGCTGTTGAGCGCCGTCATCGTCGCGACGGGCAGCGACGTGGTCGCGGTCCGGTTCACCGGCGAGCGCGACGGCACGATCATCGCCGAGCTCGACTTGATGACGCCCAACGGCCACCAGGTCCTCGACTGCCGCCCGACCGACGGGATCGCCGTGGCGCTCCGTCAGGCCGTGCCCGTGCCGATTCTCTGCGACGAGACGCTGCTCGACGACTGAGTGGGCTTCGCGAGGTCGACCCCCATGGCCGCGTCGCCCGCGGTCGGCCTCGTCTCGGCCTCCTCGGAGAGCCGCATGAGGAGCGCCAGCAAGGCGTAGTTGGCAACGAGCGACGACCCGCCGTAGGCCATGAACGGGAGCGTGATGCCAGTCAGCGGCAAGAGGCGGAGCACCCCGGCCATGATGAAGAACGCCTGGAACCCGAGGGTCGCGGTGAGCCCCACGGCGCACAGCCGCGCGAAGTCGCTGCGCGCGCGCTGGGCGATCTGCAGGCCCGTCCCGACGAGCATCGTGAAGCCGATGACCACAACGGAGAGCCCCAAAAAGCCCATCTCCTCGCCGATCGCGGCGAACATCATGTCCGAGGTGAGGTTGGGGACCCCGCCACGGAGCCCTGCGGTCCCGCGTCCGAGACCGGTCCCGCCGACGCCGCCGGCTGCCAGCGCGAACCAGCCCTGGATGACCTGATAGCCGCTGGTCAGCGGGTACTTCCACGGGTCGAGCCACACCGACACGCGCTCGTGGACCTGGGGGAACGTGTGCGCCGCGACCAGCGCACCGAGCCCGAACAGGATGAGCCCGATCACGAGGTACACGACCCTGCCGGTGCTGACCCACAAGAGCGCGAGGAAGAGCGTGAAGATGAGCATCGCGAAGCCGATGTCGTTCTCGGCGCCGAGCACCGCGATGGCGAAGCCCCACATGACGACGATCGGGATGAGGGGGCGGGGATCGACGAACAGATGGTTGCCGATGCGGCGCGACGGGATCGTGAGCAGCTCCTTGGTCGTCGCGAAGTACGACGCGAAGAAGATGACGAAGAGGATCTTGGCGATCTCGACGGGCTGGAACTCGATGCCACCCACGTGGACCCACAGCCGCGCGCCGTAGATCTTGAGCCCGAGGTGCGGCACGAACGGCGCGAGCAGCAGTGCGATCGCGGCGAGCAGCACCAAGTAGCGGTAGCGATCGAGGTCCCTCGAGCGCCGGATGAACAGCAGCGTCCCCACGTAGACCGCGGCGCTGATCGCGGCCCAGGTGGCCTGCGCCTGTGCGTTGGCCGGGTTCCAGCGTGCGATCTCGACGAAGCCGATGCCGTTGAGCAACGTCGCGAGCGGCAGGAGCACCGGGGTCGCGGTCGGGACCAGCCAGCGGTTCGCCAGGTGCACGCCCATCGACAGGCCGAGCACCGCGCCGAGAAATCCCCACAAGTTGAGCGGCAGGCGGCCTTGCTGGCCGAGGGAGGCGAGCGAGTACAGGGCCGTCGTGATGCCGCCAGCGAGCACGAGCATCCAGAACTCGGCGCGGCGACGCGGTTTCGGGCCCCGCTCGTAGAGCGGGAACGCAAACCGCCACGTCCGTGGCGGCGCGACGCTCGTCGCGGACATGAGGACGATCCTAACGGTGCAGGTACGATCAACCCGAGGATCGATGTCGGACACCACCACCACGTTCGAGGAAGTTGGCGAGATGTCGGGCGCCGAGCCGGGCCGGTCCGAGACCGACGAGCTCATCGCGATCGAGCAGTTCGGGCCGCAACGCTTCGCCAACCGAGAGCTGTCGCGCCTCGACTTTGGCGCGAGGCTCCTCGACCTCGCCGAGGACGCCTCGCTGCCCTTGCTCGAACGGGTGAAGTTCATGGCGATCTTCTCGGAGCTGCTCGACGAGTTCTTCCAGGTCCGCGTCGCCGGCCTCGAGGACCAGGTGGTCGGCGGGGTGTCGACGAGGTCAGCCGACGGTCTGCGCCCGCGCGAGCAGCTCGTCGCCATCCGGGCGCGCACGACCGAGCTCGTCCGACGTCAGGACCGCATCTACTTCGAGCACCTCTGCACGGATCTCGCCCGTGCGGGGCTGTACGTCCTTTCCTACGACGAGCTGGAAGGGCCGGACCGCACCGCGATGCGGGAGTTCTTCGAGAGGGACATCTATCCGATCCTGACGCCGCTTGCGGTCGACCCAGGCCATCCCTTCCCGATGATCTCCAACCTGTCGCTCAACCTTGCCGTCCAGGTCCGGGACTCGGCGACCGCCGAGGAGCGGATCGCCCGGGTGAAGGTGCCCCCGATCCTGCCTCGATTCCTCGAGCTCGCGAGCGGTGGGCGATTCGTCCCCGTCGAGCAGGTCATCGCGGCGCACCTCGACACGCTCTTCCCCGGCATGGTCCTCGGCGAGGCCGAGACCTTCCGGGTCACCCGCAACGCCGACCTCACGCTCGAAGAAGAAGAGGCCGAGGACCTCCTCATCGCCTTGGAAATGGAGCTCCGTCGCCGTCGCTTCGGCCGAGCGGTGCGCCTCGAGGTCCAGCACCGCATGCCCGAGGCGATGCGCGAGCTGCTCCTGCGCGAGCTCGACTTGGGACCCGAGGCCGTTGACACCGTCGACGCGCCGATCGGGCTCAGCGGGCTGTGGTCGATCTTCGCGGTCGACCGCGCCGACCTGCACGCCGAGCCGTGGACGCCGATCACGCCCCCGCGCCTGCTCGCCGGCGACAACGAGAGCGCGGACATCTTCGCGGTCCTTCGCGAGCGCGACGTCCTGCTGCACCACCCCTACGACTCGTTCTCGGACTCGGTCGAGGCGTTCGTCGCCCAGGCAGCCAGCGATCCCGACGTGCTCGGCATCAAGCACACCCTCTACCGCACCTCGGGCGACAGCCCGATCGTGGCCTCGCTCATCCGCGCCGCGGAGTCGGGCAAGCAGGTCGCCGCCCTCGTCGAGCTCAAGGCTAGGTTCGACGAGGCCGCGAACATCGGCTGGGCCAAGGCGCTGGAGGACTCCGGCGTGCACGTCGTCTACGGGATCATGGGCTACAAGACCCACTCGAAGACCGCGCTCGTGCTGCGTCGAGAGGCCGACGGCGTGCGCCGCTACTGCCACATCGGGACCGGCAACTACAACTCCAAGACCGCCCGGATCTACGAGGACGTCGGCCTGCTCACCGCTGACGAGCAGATCACGAGCGACGTGGCAAGCCTCTTCAACTTCCTCACCGGCTTCAGCCACCACGCGACCTACGAGCGGCTGCTCGTGTCGCCGGTGTCGATGCGCCCGAGGATCATCGAGCTCATCAACGAGGAGCGCGAGGCGGGGCCCAACGGCGCGATCGACATCAAGGTGAACGGCCTCACGGACCCGCGCGTGATCGACGAGCTCTACGCCGCCTCGCGCGCGGGCGTGCCGATCCGCCTCGTCGTGCGGGGCCTGTGCTGCCTGCGCCCAGGGATCCCCGAGCTCTCCGAGACGATCCACGTGTGCTCGATCGTGGGCGAGTTCCTCGAGCACTCGCGCATCTTTTCGTTCGGGAGCGAAGGCGGCCCGAACGGCCGGCGCGTCCTCATCGGTTCGTCGGACCTGATGGAGCGCAACCTCGACCGCCGGATCGAGGCGACGACGCCGGTCACGGACCCCCAGCTCGTCGAGCAGCTCGTCGACGTGCTCGAGCGCAACTTCGCGGACGACAGGTTCACCTGGGTGCTCGGCCCCGACCAGCGGTGGCGCCGCCGCGAGACGGTCCTCTCGCGCGGCGTCCAAGAAGAGCTGAAGGTCCTTGCGACGGAGCGGTTCCGCCAGTGGCGCGAGCAGGAGTGACGCGGTGGTCGCCGACGGCCGCTACGCGCGTCGTCGTCGCCTGACCTTGAGCGAGAAGTAGCAGCCGCCACCGACAGGGATGGGCAACCAGAAGTTCAGCAGCCGCCACGACAGCACCCCGACCGTGGCGATGGCGAGGGGCACGCGGAACCACACGAGTGTCGGGATGAGCGTGCCCTCGACGACCCCGAGGCCCCCCGGGGTGATCGGGAGCACCGCGACGATGTTCGCGAGCCCGTAGGCGACGAGGAGGTCGACCGGCGAGACGAGGTGCCCGAATGCCCACAGGAACACCCACAGGCTCGCCGCGTCGAGGAGCCAGTTGGCCGACGCCCACGTCAGCGCGCCCGACAGGAGGCGACGGTTGGTGAGGAGGAGCGTGATGCGGTCAGCGATCTTCTCGAGCATCCGCGAGACCCCGTCTGGGGTCGTGAACGGCACGTGGACGGCGACGCGGCGGAGCCAGGCGTCGGCCTGGCGCTGGCCCCGGGTGACGAGGGCGACCGTGCCGAAGAAGGCGAGCAGGAGGAACACGCTCGCGAGCGCCGCGAAGCCGTAGAGGCGGTTGAAGCCGCTGAGGGGGATCGAGACCACGAGCGCCAGCCAGAAGATCACGTTCAACACGACCGCCGAGCCCATGCCCTGTGCGGCCAGCCCGAAGGCGGCGACCGAGCCAGAGACGCCCTCGTCGGTGAGCAGCCGGTAGGCGAGCGCGCCCCCCGGTGCGGTCCCGCCCGGGACCACGTGGCTCAACGCGAGGCTCGACATGTTGATGCGGAGCTGGACGCTTCGCGGCGGGGCGTCCGGCTCGAGCACCGTGCGCGACAGCTCCGCGTACGCAAGGAGTGCTGCTGCCTCGAGCGCGGTGGCGACGACGAGTGACACCGCATTCACCTGACCGAGCACGTGCACGTCGCGGCGCGCAGAGGCGATCTCGGGGAGCACCAGGTACTCGAGCAAGAAGAATGCGATGCCGAAGGAGAACGCGAATCGAACTTGCGGCGGTATCCGGGCTCGCAGCCACGCAATCGGCCCGGCAGGGCGCGCCGCGACGCTCGGCGGATCGCTCGCCGTAGCGCCCGTCGAGTCGTTCAGCATCGCGGAGAGCCTGTCACGCTCGGCGCGCGCCAAGTGCAATGCTGCGTGACGTGGGGGCGGAGGGCGACGACGCGCGCGAGCGCAGTGAAACCCTGCGGACTCGGGTGCTGGCGGCCGCGGAGCACCGCGAGATCCCGATCGGAACGATCCTCGCCACCGTCGCCGTCGTCGTCGCCACCGGCATCCTGCTCGCGCTCGCCTGGACCCTGCGCGTCGACCTGATCCTCGTCGGCGTCGCGGTGTTTATCGCCGTCTTTCTGGCTGCCCCCGTCGCGGTTCTCGAACGAATGGGGCTGCCTCGCGCCCTGGCCACGTCGTTCGTCTTTCTCGCGGGACTCGCCGCCTTCGGCGCGGTGACCTATCTCTTCGGCTCGCCACTCGTCAGCCACCTCAAAGAGTTCTCCCACCACCTCCAGACGATCGTCAACCAGGCACAGAACGGGAAGGGATCCGTCGGGCGCCTGATCAACTCGCTGCACCTCCACAACTGGGTCGAGAAGAACGCCCCCAAGCTCGATCAGCTTGCCAACAAGCTCGCGGGGCCCGCGTTCAGCTTTGGGAAGGCGGCGCTCTCCACCATCGTCAAGCTCGTGCTCGTCGTCATGCTCTCGTTCTTCTTGCTGCTCGACATGCCCAAGATCTGGGGTGGCATCCTCGGCATGCTGCCGCCGCAGCACGCCGAGCGTGTCGGTCGTGTCGCACACGAGGCGTCGACAGGCGTCACGGGCTACGTGGCGGGCAACGTGTTCACCTCGCTCATCGCGGGGCTCGTCGTCTTCGTCTCGCTCCTCATCTTCGGGGTCCCGTACGCCGGCCTCCTCGGGCTGTGGGTCGCGCTCGTCGACCTGCTCCCCGTCGTCGGCGGCCTGCTCGCGGGCGTGCCCACGGTCTTGCTCGCGTTCCTGCACTCCGTCTCGTCAGGGATCGGCGTCGCCGTGATCTTCGTCATCTACTGGCAGGTGGAGAACCACGTGCTGAACCCGATCGTGATGTCGAGGACGGTGCGGATGAGCAAGATCGTGGTGCTGCTCGCGGTCATGATCGGCGCGACGCTGGGCGGTGAGATCGCCGGCGCCTTCGGGACCTTCATCGGGGCGCTCGTCGGCATTCCGGCGGGCAGCGCGGTACAGGTGATCGTCCGCGAGCTGCGTCGCGGCCCACCGTCTGACGCGGTCGAAGGTGCCGCCTCACCGTAGGCTGCACCGATGCGAACCCTGGTCATCGTCCCGACGTACGACGAGGCAGAGAACATCGTGTCGCTGCTCGAGGCGATCCGGTCGGCCGCCCCGGGCGTCGACGTCCTCGTGGTCGACGACGCGAGCCCTGACGGCACGGGCAAGATGGCCGAGGACACGGGCTCGCGGCTCGGACAGATCGACGTGCTGCACCGCGGCGCCAAAGGCGGCCTCGGGCGCGCCTACCGCGCCGGCTTCGAGTGGGGCCTGTCTCGGGGCTACGACGCGCTCGTCGAGATGGACGCCGACTTCTCGCACGACCCGTCGGCGCTGCCGTCGCTGCTCGAGGCGGCGGAGCGCTGCGAGGTCGTCATTGGATCGAGGTACGTGCCCGGAGGAGCGATCCCCAACTGGAAGCTCACCCGCCTCGCGATCTCTCGGTTCGGGAACCTCTACGCGTCGGTCCTCTTGGGGCTGCGGGTCACCGACTCGACAGCCGGCTATCGCGTCTATCGGCGGAGCGCGCTCGAGAAGATCGACTACGCGACCGTGGAGGCCGAGGGCTACGCGTTCCAGATCGAGATGACCTACCGCGCGCGAAACGCGGGCGCCTCCATCACCGAGGTCCCGATCACCTTCGTCGATCGCAAGCTGGGGACCTCCAAGATGTCCTCGACGATCGTGTTCGAGGCGCTGTGGCTGGTGACGCTCTGGGCGCTGCGACGCCCGTTCGCCACGTCGCGGCCCCGCTGATCAGGGCGAGAAGGCTCGCAGCACCGAGGCCAGCTTCACGGTCGTCTCGTCGAGCTCGCTCTGGGGCTCGGAGTCCGCGACGATCCCCGCACCGCCCCACGCCTCGAAGTCGGCACCGTCGACGCACAGCCCGCGCAGGCCCAGCGTCCACGTCGAGGTGCCGTCCGCGTCGACCCATCCGACGGGGCCAGCCCACGGTCCACGCGGCCCGGTCTCGAGCTCGCTGATGAGCGCGAGCGCGGCGTCGCGGGGCACGCCGCCGACCGCGGGGGTCGGGTGCACCGCGGCGAGGGCCCGCATCGCGGCGTACGCGTCGTGTCGACCCGAGAGCTTGCCGTCGATCCACGTGCCGAGGTGCGCGACGGTCGTGAGGCGGACGACCTCGGGTGTGGCCGGCGCCCCGATCGCGTCGCAGAGCTCCGAGAGCCTCGCGACGATGTCCTCGACGACGAGTCGGTGCTCGGCCAGGTTCTTCGCCGATCCGCGCAGCCATGCGATCTGGTCGGTCGCGTTGTCGGCGGCCAACAGCGGCACCGTCCCGGCGAGCGGGTGCGCGGCGACTGCGCCGCCGCTCGTGGCGAGGAGCAGCTCGGGACTCGCACCGACGAAGCGGGAGCCGCCGTGGGGGTACGCGTACAAGGTGCAGGACGGCTCGGTTGCGTGCAACGCCCTCGCGAGGGCCGCGACATCGATCGGCTGTGTTGCTCGGCCGAGCAGCCGTCGCGCCAGGACGACCTTCTCGGCGTCGCCGGATCGGATCCGAGCGACGCACGCGGCGACGGCGTCGGCGTAGTCCGCGCCGACCGGGTGCTCGGTCACCGTGTCGATCATCTGGTGCGGGACGCGTCGGTCGTCGCCAGCGATGATCGCGTGCATCGCGGCAGCGGGATGCAGCCGAGCCCCGTCGCCGATCTCGGTGATCCATGCCGACGCGCCGGCAGGCTGCCACGCACACAGGAGCGACGGCACGAGCAGCTCGCCCCTCGCACCCGCGTCAAAGGGGAGCGACCCGAGCGCGACCACACCTGAGCCACCCGGACCGTCGTCGCCCTCGAGCTCAACGGCCTCGAGGGCCTCGCCGACGCGAGCCGGTGCGGCGACGTCAGCGAGGCCGGTGTCGAGTGTGATCGCGGCAGCCTGGCCGAATGCGCAGACGACGAGTTCGTCGCTCGCGTGCAGCGCGCCGTGGCGCGCCGCGGCGCGCTCGAGCTGGCGTGCATGGTCGCGACCGAAGCCCTCGAGGCGGACCCGCCGGGCGTGAAGGCTCATGGCCGTCCCCGCTTCGTCGCGACAATCAGCTGGCTCAGGCCGCCACTCAAGAGATGCCGGTTGACACTCGAGAACCCCGCGGTGCACAGCTCCTCGCGAAGGGCGTCGGGCGTCGGCAGGTAGGCGACGGACCGCGGGAGATAGCGGTACGCCTCGGCATCAGAGACCGCCCCGCCGACGAGCGGCACCACCTTGTTGAACCAGACGTCGAAGCCGACGCGCGTCACGGCGCGCTCTGGCGCGCCGACCTCGAGGACGGCGAGCCGGCCGCCGGGGCGCAGCACGCGCGCCATCTCGGCGAGGCAGCCAGCTCGCTCGGTGAAGTTTCGGAGCGCGAAGCCGCAGACGACCCCGTCGGCGATCCCCGAGGCGATCGGCAGCCAGGCGGCGTCGCACTGCGCGGTCGGCAGCGTCGAGGTCGTGGCCTCGAGGATGCCGAAGGACAGGTCGAAGCCGAGTACCTCGAAGCCCGCCCGCCGTGCCACGGATGACAGCTCGCCGGTGCCCGTCGCCACGTCGACCACGACACTGCCCTGTGGGAGACCGAGCGCCCGGACGGTCCTCGTGCGCCATCGCGCGTCGAGCCCGAACGTGATGAGGCGGTTGACGACCTCGTATCGAGGCGCGATCGTGTCGAACATCTCGCGGACGCGTTGGGTCTTCTCGGCACCAACAGGAAGTTCACCAGTGGCGAGCGGGGGTGGCATCACTCAGACGTAGTAGCGGAAGACGACCTGTGCAACGCAGGATGGCTTGGACGCACCGCGCTCCTCGATCGTGACGTCGACGACGGACTGGGCACCACCTGGGATCTCGGTGACCTCTGCGAGCGTCGCGCCGAGGCGGATCTCCGAGACCACGTGCACGGGCGCGGGGAACCGGATCTTGTTCGCCCCGTAGTTCACGCCCATGCGGACGCCCTCGACGTGCACCATCCCCGCCATGAGCACCGGGATCAACGAGAGGGTGAGGTAGCCATGCGCGATCGGTCCACCGAACGGTCCTTCCTTCGCGCGCTCGGGGTCGACGTGGATCCACTGATGGTCGCCCGTGGCGTCCGCAAAGAGGTTGACCTGCTCTTGGGTCACCGTCGTCCAGTCCGACCAACCCAGATGCTCGCCGACGTGCTTCGCGTACTCCTCGATGCTGCCGACCGTGATGCCCATGGATCTCCTCCCGTGCCGTCGCATCGTACCGTGAGCATGCCCGCACACCGTTCCTCACGAGCGCCACCGGTACGCTGCCGAAGTGCCTCACGAAGAAGAGCATCGCGACATCACGAGCGGTGGCCCAAGGGCCGCGGTCTTCGGCATGTCCGACGGCCTCGTGACCAACGTGTCGCTGATCCTCGGCTTCGCCGGCGCCCACCCGGCCGCCTCGGTGGTCCGACTCGCGGGGCTCGCGGGCCTCGTTGCCGGTGCGTTCTCGATGGCTGCCGGTGAGTACCTCTCTATGACGGTGCAGCGTGAGCTCTTCGAGCGCGAGCTCGACATCGAGCGGCGCGCGCTGCGCGACTCGCCGGAGCTCGAGACCGAGGAGTTGATCGAGAGCTTCGTGCGCAAGGGGATGGCACCAGAGCTCGCGCGCAGGATGGCGGTCGAGGTGATGTCGCACCCCGAGCTCGCGCTCGAGACGCACGCACGAGAGGAGTTCGGCGTCGATCCCGCAGCTCTCGGCTCGCCCGTCAAGGCAGCTGCAGCATCATTCGTGTCGTTCGTGCTCGGAGCGTTCCTGCCGCTCTTGCCCTGGCTCATCGGTGGGGGCGGCGGGGCGATCGCCTGGTCGATCGGGCTCGGCGCGGTCGGGGCGGCCACCCTCGGCGCGGTGCTCGGGCGCCTGAGCGGGCGACCCTGGTGGGTGGGCGCGATGCGGAGCCTCCTCGTCGCCACCGTGGCCGCAGGCGTGACCGCCGCCGTCGGTCACGCGGTGGGAGCCGGCTAGTCCGCGGTGTCGTAGAGGAACTCGACGACTCGTGCGTCGAGTCGGAAGCCGAGCGACAGGTACAGCGCGTAGGCAGCGCGATTGGTCTCCTCGACGAACAGCTCGGCGGTCGAGAGGCCCTTCGCCGCGAGGTGCTGCAGGCCCGCGAGCACGGCCACGCGGCCAAGGCCGCGCCCCTGGGCATCGGGGGAGACCGAGATCACGTAGATCTCGCCCACGTCGCCGCTCGCGCAGGGATGGACCTTCGTCCAGCACGAGGCGACGAGCTGGTCACCGTCGAAGAACAACACGAAGCCCGCCGGGTCGAACCAGTCCGAGCTGAATCGCGCGCGAAGGCGCTCGACGGTCATGTCGGCCTGGGTCGGATGCCCCTTGAACGCCGCGTTGTTCTGGTCGACCCATGCCTGGTCGTCGACGCCCGGACGAAACGACCGCACCGTGAGTCTCGTCGGCGGCGGCGGCGCCGCCGGAAGTGGCATCACGAGTCGGTGCACTTCGCGAGTCGGTCGCCATCCTCGTGAGGCGAGCGCTCCAGCCAGCTCATCGTCGACAGGACGCAGCAGGATCGAGACCGGGTCCCCGGTCGCCTCGAGTGCCGCGACGAGCTCCATGTCGAAGGTCCCGAGGGCAGGCTCGGAGCGCCGTGGGGCGCCGTCGGCGATGATCGCGTACCCGAGCAACGCCCCATCCGGTCCGCGTTGCAGCGCGTGGCTGGCATCGGCGCCCGACTGAAGGAGATCGCGCTGGTCCTCGGTCAGTGCCTCGTCGCGCGAGTTCTCCTCGATCGCGCGAAGCAGCGCCTCGACCTCGCGGCGACCCTCGTCGCTCAACTCGTCGATGATCTGCCACGACGGGTCCACCGATCGAGCCTACTGAGAGGTCGGTACCCTTCAGCGGTGCCCACACCGCGCACGGCGCTCACCGCTCGGGCGCGCACCATTGAGGTCGACCGACGACTTGAGGCTCGCTTTCCGGGCACCGCGACGTCGCTGTGCGCGCTGCGGCATCGCAACGCGTTCGAGCTCGTCGTCGCGACCGTGCTGTCCGCCCAGTGCACCGACGTGCGTGTGAACGAGGTGACGCCCTCGCTCTTCGCTCGCTTCCCGACGCCGGCAGCACTCGCGGCCGCCCCGCGAGAAGAGCTCGAGCAGCTCATCTATACAACTGGCTTCTTTCGCTCGAAGGCCGAGCACCTGGTCGGGCTCGCCGCCGTTCTCTGCGAGCGGTTTGGCGGCGAGGTCCCGCAGTCGCTCGAGGATCTCCAGAGCCTCCCCGGCGTCGGTCGCAAGACGGCCAACGTCGTGCGCAGCGTCGCGTTCGGGCTCCCCGGCCTGCCGGTCGACACGCACGTGATGCGGCTCAGCCGCCGACTCGGGCTGACGAGGGCGACCGAGCCAGTCGGGATCGAGCGCGTGCTCTGTCGAGCCCTGCTCCCTGCGCAGTGGGGCGGGTTCAGCGTCCGCATGATCCTCCATGGCAGGGCGACGTGCACCGCGAGGCGACCGGCATGCGATGCCTGCGTGCTCGAGGACCTCTGCCCGCGGCGAGGCGTGCCTACCCGCGGCGCCGCGAGCTCTCGGCCTTCGCGGTGAGGCGCTCGACTCGTCGCAGCGTCGACGCGAGGCCGCGCTCGATGGCGACCAACTCGAGCTCGTCATCACGAGGTATGTCGCTGCCGGCGTGCTCGACGAGCGCGGTCACCCGCCCCAAGAGCTCTCGGAGGGACGCCCCCAGCGCCTGGATCTCGCCGCGTTCTTGCACGTAGAGATGATGCCCGAAGGACGGCCCGCGGACAAACCTGGCTCGCACCGTCGCGACGTGCGGTCCGGTACCGTCTAGTCGTGACCGCGACCGAGCCCATCACGCGCGCGAGCGCGCACGAAGGACTGAGCGTCCTGTTCGACCGCGTGCTCGTGCGTCCAGGGGACCCCGAGGGCGAGCGACGATCTCGTGCGGGCATCCTGATCCCCGCGACAGCCCAGGTCTCACGTCGGCTCGCCTGGGCGACGGCGGTCGCCGTTGGCCCGCACGTCCGCACGGTCAAGATCGGTGACGAGGTGCTCTACAACCCCGAGGACCGCTTCGACGTCGAGCTCCGCGGGGAGGAGTTCGTGATCCTGCGCGAGCGCGACATCCACGCCGTGGCGACTCGCGACGACGGGGCGGGGACCGGCCTGTACCTGTGACGACGAGTCCCGCGGTTCGCGCCCAGACCGGCGTGTTCCCGACGCGAGACGAGTTCCGCTCGCTCGCCTACGACCACGGGATCGTCCCGGTCGCCGTCGAGGTGGTCGCCGACACGCTCACCCCGGTCGCGGCCTTCGCCGCGCTCGCCGGCGATCGACCAGGCTTCCTGCTCGAGTCAGCCGAGCGTGACGAGCGCTGGGGGCGCTACAGCTTCGTCGGCACCAACGTCCTCGGGACGTTCACCCGTGCTGCCGACGGGACGATGCACACGACCGGCGCGATGCCTATCCCGCTGCCCGGCGAGGGCTCGCTCAGCTACCTCGAGCGCGTCGACGCCACGCACCGCGCCCCGATGCTGCGAGGACTCCCGCCACTGCACGTCGGGCTGGTGGGCTTCCTCGCCTACGACGTCGTCAGGGAGATCGAACGGATACCCGAGCCCCTCGCCGACGACCTGGGCCATCCCGACGCGGCCTTCCACCTCATCGGCGAGCTCCTCGCGTTCGACCACTATCGCCAGCGGCTCGTCGTGGTCGTGAACGTCGCGACGCGTGCCCTCGATGACGCCGACATCGAGGCGAGCTACGACCGCGCGTGCGAGCGGGTCGCCGCGATCGTGGACGAGTTGTCCCAGGCCCCCGGGCTCGTGCCGTTCGAGCTGCCCGCGCGCGGCAACGGTGTTGCCGTCGCGACGTCGCAGAATCGGACCTCCGAGAACTATCGCGAGGCCGTCGCGGTCGCCAAGGAGTACATCGCCGCGGGCGACGTGTTCCAGGTGGTCCTCTCGCAGCGCTTCGACTGCGACCTGACGGCACCGCCGTTCACGGTGTATCGCGCGCTCCGCGCGCTCAACCCGAGCCCGCACCTGTTCTTCCTGCGCTTTGATAACTGGACGGTCATCGGATCGTCCCCCGAGGCGCTCGTCCGCCTCCGTGACGGACAGGCGAGGCTCCGACCCATTGCGGGGTCGCGCCCTCGCGGGCTGACCGACGCCGAGGACGATCGACTCGCGGGCGAGCTCTCCGAGGACCCCAAGGAGCGCGCTGAGCACGTGATGCTCGTGGACCTCGGGCGCAACGACCTCGGCCGGGTCTGCGCCTACGGCACGATCGTCGTGGACGAGCTGATGGTCGTCGAGCGATTCAGCCACGTCACGCACCTCACGAGCCAGGTCTCCGGGCAGCTCGCCGAGGGCTTCTCGCCTGTCGACGTGCTGCGCGCCACGCTGCCGGCCGGCACGCTCTCAGGGGCACCCAAGGTGCGCGCGATGGAGCTCATCAACGAGCTCGAGCCCACGCGCCGCGGCGTCTACGGCGGCGTCGTGGGCTACCTCGATCTCTGCGGCAACGTCGATACGGCGATCGCGATCCGCACGCTCGTCGTCGACAACCGTGGCCACGCGTCGGTCCAGGCGGGCGCCGGGATCGTCTTTGACTCCGACCCGGCCACCGAGGACCGGGAGTGCCGCGCGAAGGCGGCCGCCCTCCTCGAGGCAGTGAGCGTGGCCAACCTCATTGGCGAGGACACCGCGTGACCTCGCACGACCCGGTGACCGAGCTGGTCCTCGTGGGGGGCCCCGACGCTCTGGCCTACAGCGACTCCCAGGTGACCCAGGACCTCACGGGCCTCGCGGTCGGCGAGGGAGCCCCGACGTTCGTGCTCGATCCGAAGGGCGAGATCGTGGCGTCGGCGCTGCTTCGCCGCACCGCGCACGAGCTCGTCACCTTCGAGGTCCCCGTGGGGGTTGGCGTGCTGCTGCGCGCGCGACTCGAGCGCTTCGCGATCCGCTCGAAGGTCGACTTCGATGGCCCGGTGCCGCTCGGCGCCGACGACGTCGCGGCGCTCGACAGCGAGCTGACGCGGATCCGCGCCGGGCTCCCCGGGCCTGAAGAGCTCGCACGCGGGCTCGCCGTGCACGGCGTCGCCCACGAGCTGCGCGACCGGTGCGTGTCGTTCACGAAGGGCTGCTACCCCGGCCAGGAGCTGGTCGCGAGGATGCAGGCGCGCGGCGCCACGCCCCCGTTCGTGCTGTGCCGACTCGAGGTCGCCGAGCCCGCGCGGGTCGGCGACGCTGCAGGCGATCCGGCTCGTGAGGGCCGCCTCACGTCGATCGCCGCCGACGCCGACTCGTGGCTGGCGCTCGCCGTCGTGCACCGGCGCGACGCGGCGGGGGGGACCATCGAGGTGCGCACGTCCGCCGGCGCGCAGCTGGCGAAGGTGCTCGAGGACCCTTCACTACGCTCTCAACGTGGCGACGCGTCTTGACACGATCCTCGCGTACCACCGTGAACGCGCGGCTCGCGACGAGCGCGACCTCAACGAGCTGCTGAAGCGCGCGGGGCGAGCGATCGTGCCGCCCTCGTTGCTCACCGCTCTCGTGCGTCCCGACCGAGCAGAGATCCGGGTGATCGCCGAGGTCAAGCGCCGCTCACCGAGTGCCGGGGTCCTCCGCGAGAACCTCCACGTGGGAGACCTCGCCGCTGCCTATGACGAGGGCGGCGCCGCGGCGATCTCGGTGCTCACCGACGAGCCCCACTTCGGCGGCCAGCTGAACGACATCGCCATCGTCCGCGACGCGACGACGCTGCCCGTGCTGCGCAAGGACTTCACGGTGTGCGCCCAGGACGTCTGCGACGCCCGGCTCATGGGCGCGAGCGCGGTGCTGCTCATCGTCGCCGCGCTCTCGCGCGCCGAGCTGCGGGACCTGTTCGAGATCGCGACCGCCCTCGGGCTCACCTCGCTCGTCGAGGTCCACGACGCGAGGGAGCAGGGGCTCGCACTCGCCCTCGGTGCGCTCGTCGTCGGCGTGAATCAGCGTGACCTCGCCACCTTCGAGGTCGATCCGGAGCGTGCTGCGGCCCTCGCGTCGAGGTTCCCCTCGGACGTCGTGACCGTGGCCGAGTCCGGCATCCGCGACGCGCGCGACGCGCGACGGTTCGCGGAGCTCGGCTACGACGCGATCCTCGTCGGCGAGGCGTTCGTCAGGGCGGCTGACCCGGCCCGCGCGGTGGCGGACTTCCGCGAGGCAAGCGTCAGCGGGGCGGCGGCGTGATCCCCACGGACCGGTTCTTCGTCAAGATCTGCGGCGTCACGACCGAGGAGGACGCGCTGCTCGCCGTCGGTCTCGGGGCCTCGGCGGTCGGGTTCATACTCGCCCCGTCCCCGCGACAGCTCGCGGCGTCAAAGGTGGCCGACATCGTGAAGCGCCTGCCCGCCGACACGATCTCGATCGGCGTGTTCCGCGACGAGGCCCCCCAGCGCGTCGTCGACATCGTGAATCACGCGGGGCTCTCTGGCGCCCAGCTGCACGGTCACGAGACGCCCGCGACGACCCAGTACGTGCGAGAGCGGATCGGGATGGTGATCAAGGCCTTCCCGGCCGGCAGCCCTCGCCTCACCGAAGCCGACGACTTCGGTGCGGACCTCGTCCTCGTGGACGCGCCGACGCCGGGCAGCGGCCGGCTCGTCGACTTCTCGGTGCTCGAGGGGCTCGGCGACGCCTCGCGACTCGTGCTCGCAGGCGGGCTGACGCCCGAGAACGTCACCGAGGCGATCCACCGTGTCGCGCCATTCGGCGTCGACGTCGCGACGGGCGTCGAGTCCTCGCCCGGCATCAAGGACCCGAGGAAGGTCGCCGCGTTCATCGCGGCGGCACGCGCGGCCGCACCGGTGCGGCCCGAGGAGCCTGATGAGCCCTTCGACTGGCGCTATCGGTGAGCCCGATGCTCGAGCCGAGCGCCACGGGAAGATTCGGCGAGTTCGGCGGGACCTTTGTCCCCGAGGTCCTCGTCCCGGCGTGCGCTGAGCTCGAGGTGGCATTCCGCGACGCGTGGTCGGACCCGTCGTTCCGAGCCGAGTACCTCCGCGTCCTGGCCGAGTTCGGCGGCCGGCCCACGCCGCTCACCTCGTGCGACCGGCTCAGCGACTCGTTGGGGGTGCTCGTGCTCTTGAAGCGCGAGGACCTCTTGCACACCGGCTCGCACAAGCTGAACAACGTCGTCGGCCAGGGCCTCCTCACGAAGCGCATGGGCAAGTCCCGCCTCATCGCCGAGACGGGCGCGGGCCAGCATGGCGTCGCGACCGCCACGGCTGCGGCCCTCTTCGGCCTCGAGTGCACGGTGTTCATGGGCGAGGTCGACACCCATCGCCAGGCCCTCAACGTCTTTCGCATGGAGCTCTTGGGCGCCACGGTCGTCACGGTCACGTCGGGGAGCAGGACCCTGAAGGATGCCGTCAGCGAGGCGATGCGCGAGTGGGTCACGTGCGTCGACGACACGCACTACTGCCTCGGCTCAGCAATGGGCCCGCACCCGTTCCCCTGGATGGTCCGGGAGTTCCAGCGCGTGATCGGCGACGAGGCGAGGAGCCAGCTCGACGCTCGCGGCCTCAAGGTCCCCGAGGTCGTCGTCGCCTGCGTGGGCGGCGGGTCCAACGCCATCGGGCTCTTCAGCGGGTTCGTCGACACCGACGCGCGACTCGTCGGCGTCGAGGCAAGGGGAGGGGCGGCGATCGGTGCAGGCAGGCCAGGCGTGCTCCACGGGATGCGCTCCCAGCTCCTCCAGGATGACGTCGGCCAGATCCTGGAGGCGCACTCGATCTCTGCGGGGCTCGACTACCCCGGCGTCGGGCCCGAGCACGCGTACCTCGCGGCGATCGGGCGCGCGGAGTACCCCTCGGCCGACGACGACGAGGTCCTCGACGCCGTCGGCCGCCTCGCGCGGGCGGAGGGCATCATCGCGGCCCTCGAGTCCGCCCACGCGGTCGCGTGGCTACTGCGCGAGGCCGGTCGGTCCATCCCGCCCGGCGCGACGGTGCTCCTCGGGCTCTCTGGGCGCGGGGACAAGGACATGGCCCACGTCGCGGCGCTCCTCGCAGCACGGCGGTGATCGCGCCCCTCGGCGCCACGCTCGCCGCGCACCGCGACGTCGGGCGCAAGCTCGTCATCGCCTACGTGATGGCGGGCAGCACGCCGGACTGGCTCGACACCGCCGAGGCCATCGTGGCCGCGGGGGCCGACGCCGTCGAGGTCGGTCTGCCGTTCTCGGACCCCATCATCGACGGCCCGGTGATCCAGGCCGCCGCGACCGCGGCGATCGAGGCGGGCACCACGTTCGACTCCGTCGTCGCCGAGCTGGCCTCGCGCCGGCTCGGCGTGCCCCTCGTGGCGATGACCTACGCGAACATCGTGCTCACCCGTGGCTACGACCTCGCGGCGCGCTACCTCGTCGAGGCGGGCTGCTCGGGCGCGATCATCGCGGACCTCTCCCTCGAAGAGCTCGACGACTGGCAGCGTGCCGCGGGCGCGCACTGCCTTGAGACGGTGCTGCTCGCCGCGCCCTCCACGCCGCCGGCGAGGCTCGACGCGATCTGCGCGCGTGCCCAGGGCTTCCTCTACGCGGTCGGGCGGATGGCGACGACCGGCGAGACCACCGTGCTCGACCCCCAGGGCGTCGAGCTCGTGGCACGGCTGCGGCCGCGCACGGACCTGCCGATCTGCCTCGGGATCGGCGTGTCGACGCCGGCGCACGCGGCGAGCGCGTGCACGGTCGCCGACGGCGTCGTGGTCGGCTCCGCGATCGTGCGGCGCATGCTCGAGGGCTCGAGCCCCCAAGAGCTCGGGGCCTTCGTCGGGTCGCTGCGCGCCGCGCTCGAGGCTTAGAGCGCCCCGACGATCAGCGTGCCGTTGTGGCCGCCGAAGCCGAAGGAGTTGGACAGCACGACGCGGCGCTCGATCGTCCTCGGGGTCGCGAGGACCACGTCGAGGGCGACGGCGGGGTCGACCTCGCTCGTGCCAGCCGTCGGCGGGATCACCCCGTGCGCGACGGTGAGGACCGAGACCACCGCCTCGATGGCCCCCGCGGCGCCGAGGCTGTGGCCGAGGTAGCCCTTGACCGACGTGACCGGGGGCACGCCGTTGGTGAAGACGGCGTGCAGGGCCCTCGCCTCGGCGAGGTCGTTGAGCGGCGTCGAGGTCCCGTGGGCGTTCACGTGGCCGACGTCGGCCGGCGAGCACGACGCATCCTCCAACGCAAGCTCGATGCACGCGATCGCACCGGTGGAGTCGGGGTCGGGCGCGGTGATGTGGTGCGCGTCCGCGGTGCTCGCGCCGCCGAGGACCTCGGCGTAGATGGTGGCGCCGCGGGCAGTCGCGTGGTCCAGGGACTCGAGCACGAGCGCGCCCCCGCCCTCGCCGAGGACGAAGCCGTCGCGCGCGACGTCGAAGGGCCGCGAGACCCCGATCCTCGAGAGCGCCGTCATGTTGCGGAAGCCCGCGAAGGCGATCTGCTCGGTCGCCGACTCGCCCCCGCCGGTGAGCATGACGTCGCAGCGCCCCTGGGCGATCAGTCGGGCCGCGTCGATCACTGCGTGGGTCCCCGCCGCACACGCGGTCGTCACGGTCTGGCACGGACCGCGCATCCCGAAGCGCAGCGACACCGCCGCGGCCCCTGCGTTCGGCATGAGCATGGGGATGAAGAAGGGTGAGACGCGATCGGGGCCGCGCTCGCGAAGGACGTTCAGCTGCTCGATCATCGAGGAGATCCCCCCGACGCCGGTCGCGAACAGCACGCCGGCACGACCCGGGTCGTCGAACTCAAGGTTCGCGTCGCGGTGCGCCTCGATCGCCGCGGCGAGCGTGTACTGCGAGAAGCGGTCGAGGCGCCGGGCCTCCTTCACGCCGAACAGCGAGTCGGGGTCGAAGTGGCGAACGAGCGCGGACTCGGGTGCGACACCCTCGCAGAGCACCTTGAACAAGACGTCCGCGCCGACACCGGCAGCGGTCACCGCGCCGACGCCGGTGACGACCACCCTGCGGCCCTCGACGGGTCCGTCGGGACCCGTGGCGACGCGCATCAGAGCTTGGAGGTCACCAGGTTGAATGCCTCGCCGACCGTCGAGATGCCCTCGAGCTCGGTCTCGTCGACCTCGATGTCGAAGGCCTCCTCGAGCGCCATCACGAGCTCCACGAGGTCAAGGCTGTCCGCGTCGAGGTCGTCGGCGAACGACGCGGAGGTGACAACCTTGTCCTCGGGCACCGCGAGCACCTCGACGGCGCAGGCCTGGAACTTCGAAAACGCCTCATCGCGATCCACGGATCCTCCTCGTTGTCGTTCCTACCGTAGTTGGGGAGAGCGACGCGGTCGCTGCGTCCGCGGCGTCGTGCGGAACCTCAGAGCCCCATCGCGAGGCCGCCGTCGACGGGCACCACGGCTCCGGTCACGTAGGCCGCGTCAGGCGACGCGAGGAAGCCGACGACCCCGGCGACCTCGGCCGGCGACGCGACCCGGCCGAGCGGCACCTGTGCCGCGAGGAGGCCGAGTCGATCGGCCCCCATTGCCTGGGTCATCTCGGTGCCGACGAGACCGGGTGCGACGACGTTGACCGTCACGTCGCGCGAGGCGACCTCGCGTGCCAGGGCACGGGCGAGGCCCACGAGGCCCGCCTTGGAGGCGGCGTAGTTCGCCTGGCCGGGCAGCCCGACGAACGCGCCGACCGAGCTCACGAGGACGATCCGTCCTGCGTGGGCGCGAACCATGCGGCGCATCGCGCGGCGCGCGCAGTAGAAGGCGCCAGAGAGGTTCACGTCGAGCACCCGCTGCCAGGCGTCGTCGCTCATGCGCAGGGTCAGCTGGTCCTGGGTGATGCCCGCGTTGCAGACGAGCACCTCACAGCCGCCGAGCCCGGACTCGACCTCGTCGAAGGCTGCGTCGACGGCGCTCGAGTCAGCGACGTCGCACGTCGCGACGAGGGCTGCGCCCGGCACCACCGCGCCGCTCGACGAGAGTCCCGCGACCCGGTCGCCCCGCTCGGCGAACCACTGCGCGCACGCGAGGCCGATGCCCCTGCTCGCGCCGGTGACCACGACCACCCGTCCCTCGGTCACGACGGCAACCCGATGCCCTCGAGGTCATCGGGCTCGCCGACGCTGCGCACCTCGACGTCGTCACGGATGCGCCTGACCAGCCCCTGGAGCACCTTGCCGGGCCCGCACTCGACGATCCTCGAGCCGATCGGGAGGGCCTGGACGCAGGCATCGAAGCGAACCCGCGCGGTCAGCTGGCGGCGTAGCAGCGACGGCCACTGCGACGGATCGGCAGGCACGGCGCCGTCCACGTTGGCGACGACCTGTGCGTGCCCATGCCGGAAGCTCGCCTGGTCGAGCAATGGTCCGAAGGACTCGGCCGCCGGGGACATGAGCGCGGTGTGGAAGGCGCCGCCGACCTTGAGCGGGATCGCTCGGCGAAAGCCCAGCTCCTTCGCCTGATCGGCGAACCGGCCGAGCGCGTCGTGCGCCCCGCCGAAGACGATCTGGCCGGGCCCGTTGACGTTCGCCACAAAGAGCCCTGGAACCACCTCGCACGCCTTGTCCGCGAGCCCCTCGTCGCCCCCGATCGCCGCCACCAGCCCGCCGGGCCGGGCGAGCGCGGCCGCCTGCATCGCACGGCCCCTCGCGGTGACCAAGCGGGTGCCGTCCGATCGATCGAGGACGCCCGCGGCAACCAGGGCGGTGTACTCCCCGAGGCTGTGCCCGATCGCCCAGCCCGCTCGACCCGCCAGACCCGTCGCGTCGAGGATGCACAGGGAGAGCGCGTAGGTCGCGACCTGGGCGTTGTCCGTGGACACGAGCTCGTCGTCAGACCCCGAGACGAGCAACTCGCCCACCGCGACCCCCGACGCCATTGCCACCTCGTCGACCACCCGGAACGACGGGTGCCCGCGCCACGGAGCCCCGACGCCGACTGACAGCGAACCCTGTCCGGGGAACGCGAGGACGAGGTCGTGCTCGGACATCCGAGCAGTGTGGCACGGCGCAACGGCCGTCTCATCGACCCCGTCACGGGCCCCCCGAAGGATCGCGTCGGCGACATCGACCTGAACAGCATCCGCGTCGTGGCCTCCTCACGTCGCCGCGGCGGGTCTGCTAGGTGTGGCGCAGTGCGAACCGTGACCGTGCCCGGAGCGGGACTCGAACCCGCACGCCCCGAAGGACTGGGGCTTTTGAGGCCCCCGCGTCTGCCTATTCCGCCATCCGGGCTGCGGCGGCATCGTACAAGCGTGCCGTCGTGACGGCGTTCACGCTCTTCCAGGCGAGCCTCGAGCTCGCCACGAGCGTCCCTGCGGCAGATCGGGTGCACGACGCGCGCCCGTCGCTCTTCCTTCGGGTGATCGACGACGACGCCGAGGGCTGGTCCGAGTGCCCCGCGGCGGTCGGACCCGGCGTCGATCCGACTGCCGATGAGCTCGTCGCCGCGCTCCTCGACGCCGATGACACAGGACACGCCGGCGTCGAGCGCGGCGCGGTTGCGCCCGCGCCACAGGCTCGTCACGCGGTCAAGGTCGCCCGCTCCTTTCTCGCTGCGGCGTACCTCGACCTCGGCCTGCGCCGAGAGCAGCGCTCCTTGGCCGCCGCGCTCGGCGTCGTGGCGAGTGACGTCGGCTTCGCCGGGGTGATCGGAATCGAGCCGCCCCCGCGCGCACGAGAGCGCGCACGAGAGCTGGTCGAGCTCGGCGCGAGCCGCCTCCGGGTCAAAGTGTCGCCGCTCGTCAGCACCGAGGCGCTTGAGGCAGTGCTCGACGCCACGGACGTCCCCATCGTCGCCGACGCCAACGGCTCGTTCGAGCCGGTCACGAACCAGCGCGAGCTCGACGCGCTGCTGGCGCTCCCCCTCGCGTGGCTCGAGCAGCCCTTCGCGCCGGACCTCCTCGAGTGCACCGCCGCGCTCGCGTCCCGCACGACCGTGCCGATCGGGCTGGACGAGTCGGCAACTTCGCTCGAGGCGATCCGTGAGTCGGCACGGCTTGGCGCCGCGCGCGTCATCTGCGTGAAGCCGTTCCGCTTCGGCATCCCCGGCGCCCTCGAGGCACGGCGCGTGGCAGCGTCACTTGGTCTTCGCACCTACGTCGGCGGCTACTTCGAAGCTGGCCTCGGCCGCTCGGTCCTCGCCTCGCTCGCAGCCCTGGACGACGACCTCGACGGTGACGTCGCGGCACCGTGCACCTACCTCACCTCGGATCCCTGCGCGCTCCCGGGACCACAGTCGGGCCGCCAGCCCCTGCACGTCACCCCTGGTTGCGGGCCGACTCCGAACGTGGATGGGATGCGGGTGCGCCTCGAGCGGGTCGCCAGTGAGTGATCGAGGTGCCAGTCGTAGTATGCGCCGGTGCGACAGGCGGCCCTCGAGCGACGGATCCGCGAGCTGCAGCTTCGCGTGCGCACCGCACGCGAAGACCTGGCGATCCTTCTCGAGCAGATCGACTCGCTCGCCGAGGACGCCGAAGAGGCTCGGGTCCGCTGGCTCGTCGCCGAGACGCCGCTCGCCGAGAAGGAGTCCTCGGACGCCCACCGGCACCTCGAGCTCGCGCGCCGCGCCGCGTCGACACTGCGCACGGAGATCGACCAGTGCGTCACGGACAGGGACCGGTACCTCCACGAGCTCCCCGTTTCCGCGCGGAAGTGACCCTGCTCCTCTAGCGTCCCCCAGGTGACGAAGCGAGGGGCACCCCCCGCGGCCGACGGCCCGCTGCTCTTGCTCGACGGCATGTCCCTCGCGTTCCGGGCGTTCTTCGCGCTGCCCACCGAGATGAAGACGAGCGACGGCGTGGTCACGAACGCCGCCTACGGGTTCATGTCGATGCTCTCGCTGCTCGTGCGCGACCACATCCCCTCCGGGGTCGCCGTCGCCTTCGACCTGCCCGGCGCAACCTTCCGAGACGAGATCGTGACGGCGTACAAGGGCGGCCGCGACGCGACCCCGCCCGAGCTCGAGCCGCAGTTCGGGATCATCATCGACCTCCTCGGCGCCCTCGCGATCCCCGTCGTGACCATGGCCAGCTACGAGGCCGACGACGTCCTCGCGACGCTTGCCACCCGCGCCCGCGACGAGGGCCGCGACGTGATCGTCGTCACCGGGGACCGCGACTGCTTCCAGCTCGTCGAAGACCCCCACGTCCGAGTGCTCTACAACAAGCGCGGCGTGTCGGAGTACTCGCTCTACGACGAGGCCGGCATCATCGAGCGCACCGGCGTCGAGCCGCGCCGCTACCCGCTGCTCGCCGCGCTGCGCGGTGACCCGTCCGACAACCTCCCCGGCGTGCCCGGCGTCGGTGAGAAGACCGCCGCGAAGCTCCTCGCCCAGTTCGCGGGCTTCGAGGAGCTCTTCGACGGGCTCGGCCAGCTCACCCCCAAGCTCCGCGAGTCCCTGGCCGCGAACGAGGAGCTCGCGCGCCGCAACGCCGCGGTCATGGTGCTCGTCCGCGACCTGGATCTGGACGTCGATCCCGCCGAGCTCACCTTGGGCGGCTGGCACCGCGAGCACGGCCGCGCCGCCTTCGAGGCCGTCGAGATGAACGCCCAGTGGACCCGCCTCGAGGTGCTGCTCAACGAGGGGCTCTTCGGCCCGAGCGCGGACGCCGACGCCGCCCCGATCGTCCACGCGTCGCGCCTCGTCGGGTTCACGCCAACCGACGACGCCGCCGACCTCGTCGCCGCCGCGGTCAAGCGCTCGACGCCGGTTCTCGTCGAGGCCTCACTCGACGGCGAGCGGATCGACACGCTCGTGGTCGCCGACGCCTCGACGTCGACGGCGGCGACCGTCGACGCAGCGACGCCCGAGGGCGACGCCGTGCTCCGCGCCCTGGCAGAGGCGAGCGTCACGGGCCACGACGTGAAGGCCCTGTGGCGCGCCGCGCTCGGCCGCGGGATCGACCTCGGCGTCCCTGGCGAGGACACCGCCATCGCCGCGTACCTGCTCGACTCGAGCAGCGGGCGCTACCGGCTCGAGGAGGTCTTCACGGACACGACNNGTGCCGCCGCGATCGCCGCGATCAGCGAATCCTTCGCCCCTCGCCTCAACGAGCCGGTCCAGCAGGCGCTCTACGGGGGGATGGAGCTGCCCTTGCTGCGGGTCCTCGCGCGCATGGAGGACCGGGGCATCACCGTCGACGCCGGCGTGTTGCGCGGCATCGCCGAGGAGCTCCGCGCCGAGGCGGCGTCACTCCAGGCGGCGATCCACGCCGCGGTGGGCCACGAGTTCCAGATCAACTCGACAAAGCAGCTCCAGGTCGTCCTCTACGACGAGCTCGGGCT
>PMON01000056.1:9876-10121 GCA_003162395.1 Acidimicrobiaceae bacterium | reverse complement strand
CGCGGCATCACGATCAAGGCCCAGAACGTCCGGGTGCACTTCGAGGGCCACGTCTTGCAGCTGATCGACACGCCCGGGCACGTGGACTTCGGCTACGAGGTGTCCCGGTCGCTCGCGGCGTGCGAGGGCGCGGTGCTCCTCATCGACGCGAGCCAGGGGATCCAGGCACAGACGCTCGCCAACTGCTACCAGGCCGTCGAGCACAACCTCGAGATCGTCGCCGCGCTCAACAAGATCGACCTGCC
>PMON01000056.1:0-9813 GCA_003162395.1 Acidimicrobiaceae bacterium | reverse complement strand
GACTCGTCCTACGACCAGTACCGAGGGGTCGTGAGCTCGTTGCGCGTGGTCGACGGCACGCTTCGCAGCGACGCACGGCTCCGATTCATCCAAGCCAAGGCCGTGCACGACGTCGAAGAGCTCGGCATCCGCACGCCCGTGCCGGTGCCAACGACTGTGCTCGGGCCCGGCGAGGTCGGGTACCTGATCGCTGGCATCAAGGACGTCGGGGAGGCCCGGAGCGGCGAGACCGTCACCGACGCGCGCGCCCCGGCGACCGTCGCGCTCGACGGCTACCAGGACCCCAAGCCGATGGTGTTCTGCGGGCTGTACCCGATCGACGGTGACGACCTGCCCCAGCTTCGCGACGCGCTCGAGAAGCTGAAGCTCAACGACTCGAGCGTGAGCTTCGAGCCAGAGAGCTCCCACGCGCTCGGCTTCGGCTTTCGCTGCGGGTTCCTCGGCCTCTTGCACATGGAGATCGTCCGCGAGCGCCTGGAGCGCGAGTTCAACCTCAGCCTGATCGCCACGGCGCCGTCGGTCGCGTACCGCGTGGTGCTCACCGACGAGTCGGTGCTCGAGATCGACAACCCCACCGAGCTGCCCGACGCCAGCCGCGTCGACCACATCGACGAGCCGATGCTGCTTGCCACGCTCCTCGTGCCCGTCGAGTACCTCGGCTCGGTCATGGACCTGTGCCAGCAGCGCCGTGCCGAGATGGAGAAGATGGAGTACCTGAGCCCCGAGCGCGTGGAGTTCGTCTACCGGATCCCGCTCGGCGAGGTCGTGCTCGACTTCTTCGACCAGCTGAAGTCGAGGACCAAGGGCTACGCGAGCCTGGACTACGAGCCCGCCGGGTACGCCACGGGGAACCTCGCGCGCGTCGACGTGCTCATCAACTACCAGCCCGTCGACGCGTTCTCCACGATCGTGCACCGCGACTCGGCCGATGCCTACGGGCGCCGGATGGTCGAGCGCCTGCGCGAGCTCATCCCGCGCCAGATGTTCGACGTGCCGATCCAGGCCGCCATCGGGGGACGGGTGATCGCGCGCGAGACGGTGAAGGCGCGACGCAAGGACGTCCTCGCCAAGTGCTACGGCGGGGACATCACGCGGAAGCGCAAGCTGCTCGAGAAGCAAAAGGAGGGCAAGAAGAAGATGAAGAGCATCGGGCGCGTCGACGTGCCCCAGGAGGCCTTCATCTCGGCGCTTCGCCTCGAGGACTGAGAACCTGGCGAACCGCCCGGCGCGGGCACCGCTGCGAGTTGGCACTCGGTAGAGTGGAGTGCCAAGCCGCAGGAGCTGCGAATGTCGCGTGCGCACAACTCATCGGGGCCCCCGCGCCCGTCCGAGGAGCTGGACGGACGCCGTGCCGCGATCCTCGACGCGGTGGTCGCCGAGTACGTCGAGACCGCCCAGCCGGTCGGGTCCGCGACCGTCGCGCGCTCAGCGGGCGTCGGCGTCTCGCCCGCCACGGTCCGCGCCGAGATGGTGGCGCTCGAGCGCGAGGGCTACCTCACCCAGCCGCACACGAGCGCGGGCCGGATCCCGACGGACCTCGGCTACCGATTCTTCGTCGACCACCTCGCCGAGCCGGGCGTGCTCGGGCCCACCCAGCGCAGCCAGGTGGCGCGCTTCTTCAATCATGTCCGGGGCGAGATGGAAGAGGTCCTCGAGCGCACGAGCGCGCTGCTCGCCGAGCTCACGAGCCATGCCTCGGTCGTCGTCGGCCCCTCGCACGACGCGGCGCGGATCGTGTCCGCCCAGGTCGTTCGGCTCGCCTCGAAGGTGGGCCTCGTCGTCACGGTCCTCGACGACGGCGCGGTCGAAAAGGCGACGGTCGAGCTCGACGACGACCTCGCCGACGAGACGCTGTCGGTGGCGTCCGCGGCGCTCGCCGAGCGCTTCGTGGGCCGTGAGCTGCGCGAGGTGCGCGCCGAGGAGCCGCTCGGCCTCGACCCCCGGGCCGCGAGCATCGTGACGAGGTCGCTCGAGGCCGTGGCCTCCATCGCGGCGCGCCGGGAGCCCGAGCACGTGTTCATCGGCGGCTCGTCACGCATCGCCTCGTCCTTCGACGCCGTGGAGACCGTGCGCTCCGTGCTCGCGACCCTCGAGCAGCAGCTCGTCGTCGTCCACCTCTTGAATGACGTGCTCGACAGCGGCCTGTCGGTCGCGATCGGCGGAGAGCACGGCTACGAGCCGCTCGCGAGCTGCGCGGTGATCGTCGCGCCGATCGCCGTCGAGGGCGCCCCGAGCGGCGTCGTCGGGATCCTCGGACCGACGCGGATGAACTACCCCGAGGCGATGGCCGCCGCCGAGGTCGTCTCGTCCAAGCTCTCCCGTCGCTTCGCCGCGGTGCGCCACGGCGACCCAGAGGACCAGGTCGAGCCGCGTCGTGGCTGAACGCGACCTCTACGAACTGCTCGGGGTCGCGCGCAACGCGTCCGACGACGAGCTGAAGCGCGCCTATCGGCGCCGGGCCCGCGAGCTGCATCCCGACACGAATCCCGACGACCCCCAAGCAGAGTCCGAGTTCAAGCAGGTCTCCGTCGCCTACGAGATCCTGTCTGACCCCCAGCGCCGCCAGCAGTACGACCGGTTCGGGCTCCAGGGCGTCATGGGCGGCCAGCCCGGCGGCCCCGAGTGGCAGGCATTCCAAGAGGGCGGGCTCGGAGACCTCTTCGAGGCGTTCTTCGGCGCGATGGGCGGCGCGGCGCGGCGCGGCCCCTCTGGACCGGTCCCGGGTCCCGACGCCGAGGTGACGCTGCGGCTCAGCCTCCTCGACGCCGCGTTCGGCTCGGAGAAGTCCCTCGACGTGCGCCTCCCCGTCGCGTGCGAGTCATGTGGCGCTTCGGGTGCGGCCCCCGGCACGTCCGCGGTGACGTGCCCGGACTGCGGCGGCACGGGCGAGCTGCGCCGCGTGCGCCAGTCCATCCTGGGCCAGGTGGTCTCGTCCACGGGCTGTCCGACCTGCCACGCGACCGGTGCGACGATCGCCTCGCCGTGCGCCACCTGCCACGGCGAGGGACGCACGACGGCGACCTCGACGCTCGTGGTCAACGTGCCCGCCGGCGTTGAGGACGGCTCCACGATGCGACTCACCGCTCGCGGCCCCGCGGGATTCCGGGGTGGCCCGAACGGCACCCTGTACGTCCACCTCGGCGTCGAGCACGACTCGAGGTTCGAGCGGGTCGGCGACGACCTGCACGTCGTCGGGTCGGTGTCGATCGCCCAGGCCGCGCTCGGGACCGTCGCGACCGTCGCCACCCTCGAGGGCGACGAGCCCGTCGACATCGAGCGCGGCACCCAGCCGGACACGGTCATCCGGCTGCGCCAGCGCGGCGTCACCCACCTTCGCGGGCGGGGTCGTGGCGACCTCTTGGTCCACGTCGAGGTCCAGGTGCCCAAGGACCTCGACGAAGAGACCGAGACCATGCTTCGCTCGCTCGCGGCGCACCGCGGCGAGTCGGTCGCCGAGCCCCACGCGGGGCTCTTCTCGCGGCTTCGCACCCGGCATTGAGCTCGCTTCGGGCGCGCGCGGACGCCGCGGCCCAGGTGTTCGTGGACGACCTCGCCACGGTGGTGCTCGACGAGCAGGATCGCCACCACCTCGTGCGCGTGCTGCGGCTCCGCCCCGGCGAGACAATCGTCGCGAGCGACGGAGCGGGGTCGTGGCGGCTGTGCGCGCTCTCGGGCGACGGTGCCCTCGAGCCAACGAGCGAGGAGGTCACCGAGCCCGCGCCGATCGGTGCGGCCGCGGTGTGGCTCCCCGCCCTCAAGGGCGATCGCGCGGAGTGGGCGATCGCCAAGCTGACCGAGCTCGGGGTCGACGAGATCGGGCTGCTGCGCTGCGAGCGAGCGTCGGTCCGACTCGACGGGGCGACCACCGAGCGCGTGCTGGCGCGTTGGCGGCGTGTCGTGCGAGAGGCCGCGTGCCAGTCGCGCCGCACGAGGCTGCCCGCCGTCCTCGGGCCTCTCGACGTCGAGACTGCCGTCGGCGGCGGCGCGATTCGGTGCGACCTCGAGGGCGAGGCGCACGTCGAGGGGCCGTGCTCGCTCCTCGTTGGCCCCGAAGGCGGCTGGAGCGAGGCGGAGCGAGGGCCCCCGGCGGCGTCGCTCGGGCTCTGTGACGGCGTGCTGCGGACCGAGACCGCCGCGGTCGTCGCGGGCGTCGCGGTGACCGCGTGGCGGCGGGGCTCGCCGCACGGCGCGCGCGCCGAGGCGCAATGATGATGGCGCACATGTCCGACTGTCTCTTCTGCAGGATCGCGAGCGGCGAGCTCCCGTCCACCATCGTCGCCGAGTCAGAGCTGGCGCTGGCGTTCCGTGACGCCGCACCGCAGGCTCCGGTGCACGTCCTCGTGGTCCCCAGGGCACACGTCACCTCGGCGCACACCGTGCGCGACGCCGACGCGCACCTCATCGGCGAGCTGGTGCTCCTCGCCCAGCGCGTGGCTGTGATCGAGGGCATCGACGCAGAGGACCGCGGGTACCGACTCGTGATGAACGTGGGCGCCGACGCCAACATGTCGGTGCCCCACCTGCACCTGCACGTGCTCGGTGGCCGCAAGCTGGGCTGGCCGCCCGGATGAGCACCACCGAGACTGGCGACGCCGTCGAGCTCGCCGACACCGTGGTCACGACGACGGTCGCGAACCCGAACCTGTTCGCCGAGCTGCTCGGCCAGCGCGACGAGCTCCTGCGGCTCGTCGAGGACTCCTTCCCGAGCTGCGTGATCGAGGTCGCCGGCAACGAGCTGCGGATCGAGGGCCCCGACGCCACGCTCGTCGCCCGGCTCTTCGACGAGCTGCTGCTGCTTTTGGAGAGCGGCCAGCACCTCGACCTGCAGAAGGTCGAGCGCACGATCGACATGGTCCGAGAGGACCTTCGTCCCTCCGAGGTGCTGGGCCAGGACATCCTGCGCGGAGTCAAGGGCAAGCCCGTGCGGCCCCACACCGCGGGCCAGAAGCGCTACGTGGACGCGATTGCGGCCAACACCATCACGTTCGCGATCGGCCCGGCGGGCACGGGCAAGAGCTACCTCGCCGTCGCCGCCGCCGTCCAGTCCCTCCAGCGCCGCGAGGTGACCCGCATCGTGCTCACCCGACCCGCCGTCGAGGCGGGCGAGCGCCTCGGGTTCCTTCCTGGGGACCTCATGGCCAAGGTCGACCCGTACCTGCGCCCGCTCTACGACGCCCTCTACGACATGCTCGGCCCCGAAGGGACACAACGCCTGCTCGAGAAGGGGACCGTCGAGGTCGCGCCGCTCGCGTTCATGCGCGGCCGCACGCTGAACGGCTCGTTCATCATCCTCGACGAGGCGCAGAACACGACCCCCGAGCAGATGAAGATGTTCCTGACCAGGATTGGGTTCGGGTCTCGGTGCGTCGTCACGGGGGACGTGACACAGATCGACCTCGGGGGCGCGACCTCAGGGCTCAAGGGCATCGACTCGATCCTCACGGGCATCGAGGGCATCTCGTTCATCCGGCTCACCAAGCGCGACGTGGTGCGGCACCGCATCGTGGCGGCGATCGTCGACGCCTACGAGCGCGCGGAGGGCGCGTGACGGTCGACGTCTTCGGCGCCGACGAGCAGCACGACGCCGGCGTCGCGCTCGAGGTGATGGTGGCGCTCACGCGCAGCGTCCTCGTCGCCGAGGGCGTGCGCGGGGGGGCCGAGGTGTCGCTCCTCTTCGTCGACGAGACCACGATCGCCGAGCTGAACGAGCGCTTCCGCGGCGTCGAGGGCCCGACCGACGTCCTCAGCTTCCCTTTGGAGGACGACGACCCGGGCGTGGGCCGGGCACCCGACGCGGGCGGCAGCGGGCCCGGCGAGCCCCGCGAGGACCTCCCGCCGGACCTGCTCGGCGACGTCGTCGTCTGCCCGAAGGTCGCCGCGTCGAACGCTGCGCGTGACGACGTCAGCTATGACGACGAGCTGGCGCTCCTCGTCGTGCACGGCACGCTGCACCTGCTGGGCTGGGACCACGAGGAGCCCGTGGAGGCCTCCAAGATGGAGGCCCGGGAGCGCGAGCTGCTCCTCGAGCACTTCTCGCCGACCTGGGCGGGACGGTGATCGCGTCGGTCAGCACCGGCGACGTCGTCCTGCTCGTCGTGATTATCGTCCTGCTCTGCGCGTCGGGCTTCCTCGCGCTCGCCGAGACCAGCCTGATCCGCACCTCGAGGGTGAAGGCGCACTCCCTCGTCGAGGAGCGGCGCATCGGCTCGACGAAGCTCGCGAGGCTCGTGGAGCATCCCGAGGCCTTCTTGAACCCCGTTCTCTTGCTCGTACTCGTCTGCCAGCTGGTTGCCGCGACGCTCGTCGGCGTGCTCGCCACGAGGTGGTTCCACTCGGTCGGCATCATCTTCGCGACCGTCTTCGAGGTGATCGTCGTGTTCGTCGTCTTCGAGGCGATCCCCAAGAACTACGCCGTTCGACACCCGGACCGCGCCGCGCTGTTCGCCGCCCCTGTCGTCGACGCGGTGACTCGGTTCCCGCCCGTCCGGCTGCTCTCCGCGATGCTCGTCGGCCTCGCCAACCTGCTCACGGGCTCAAAGTCAACGGTCCAGCTTCTCGTGACCGAGTCCGAGCTCTTGGCCATGGCGGACGTCGCGCACGCCGAGGACGTGATCGAGCCGACCGAGCGCGAGTTCATCCACTCGGTGATCGAGTTCGGGGACACGGTCGTGCGCGAGGTCATGGTCCCGAGACCCGACATGGTGACGGTGAGCAGCGACGAGACCGTCACCGAGGCGCTCGAGCGGGGGCTCGCGGCGGGGTACTCGCGGATCCCCGTGGTGGGCGAGGACATCGACGACATCCTGGGCGTGGCGTTCACGAAGGACCTGGTCGTGGCCGAGCGGGCTGGCGGGGGCCCGAGAAGGGTCGTCGAGGTCGCCCGCCCCGCGAAGTTCGTCCCCGAGACCAAGCGCGTCGCCACGCTGCTCACCGAGATGCAGTCCGTGAACGTGCACCTCGCGATCGTCGTCGACGAGTACGGGGGCACGTCGGGGCTCATCACCCTCGAGGACGTGCTCGAAGAGCTGGTGGGCGACATCCGCGACGAGTTCGACCTCGAAGAGCCCGAAGTCGCCCACCATGCCGACGGCGTCCTCGTGGTCTCGGGGAAGATGAGCATCGACGAGGTGGACGAGCTGCTCGACGAGCTGCGTGACGAGCCGCTCCCCAAGGGCTCGTGGGACACGGTCGGCGGCCTCGTCTACGACCTCGCCGGTGGCGTGCCGGCCGACGACCAGGTGCTCGACTCGCCGCCGTATAGGTTCACCGTCGTGCGCGTCGAGGGTCGCCGCATCGTCCAGGTCCGCATCGAGCATCTCGGGCGTGCGGCGCCCGCAGCCACGTGAGGTCGGGCTTCGTCGCGCTCGTCGGGCGCCCCAACGTCGGCAAGTCGACGCTGTGCAACCGGCTCGTCGGCGAGAAGGTGTCGATCACTGCGGCGTCGCCCAATACGACGCGCCACGTCGTGCGCGGTGTCGTGCATCGGCCCGACGGCCAGCTCGTCGTCGTCGACACCCCCGGGCTGCACCGGCCGAAGACCGCCCTCGGGCTCCGGCTCAACGCGACGGCGCTGTCGAGCTTCGACGACGTCGATGCCGTTGTGGCGATAGTCGAGGCGTCCAACGCGATCGGTCCCGGTGACCGGCGTGTGCTCGAGGCAACGCTCGGGGCCTGCGGCGCTGGTGGACCGGTGCCCTTCATCGTGGTCAACAAGCTCGACGCGACGAGCAGGCCCGCCGTCGCCGCCCAGCTGCTCGCGGCCCAGCGCGCGATCGAGTCGATCGCCACGGCCCGCGGCACGCCCGAGCTCGCCGAGCGCGTCGAGTACTTCGCGATCTCGGCGTCGACCGGTGCGGGCGTGGACGCCCTGTGTGACGCCATCGTCGCCACCCTGCCCGAGGGTCCCCAGTGGTTCCCCGACGACGAGGTCTCCGACCAGCCCGAGGAGGCCTTCGTCGCTGAGCTCGTCCGCGAACAGCTGCTGGCGCGGGTGAGAGACGAGTTGCCCCACGCGATCCACTGCCGCGTCTCGTCGTGGGAGTGGCCCGTCATCACCGTCGACGTGCTCGTCGAGCGTGAGAGCCAGAAGCCCATCGTGATCGGTCGACATGGAGACGTGCTGAAGGAGGTGGGCATCGCCACGCGTGCCCAGCTCCCCGAAGGCTGCTTCCTCGAGCTGCGCGTGGTCGTCGAGCCGCGATGGCAGTCGCGGACCGAGGTGCTCGACCGCTGGGGATACTGATGTCGTACCCGGTGCGCCCCGTCGCCTGGGTCCGCTCGACGCGCGCGGAGCCCACCGACGACGGCTGGGACGCCGAGCGCGCGGCGATCGAGCTTGCCGACGACGTGCCCGACGAGGCGCTCGACGGGCTGGCACTGTTCAGCCACGTCGTCGTCATCTTCGTCTTCGACCGGGCCCGCGACGCCCCGCCGGCCCCCTTCGCCCGGCACCCGCGCGGCAACGGGGCCTACCCCCGGGTCGGGATCTTCGCCCAGCGAGCGAAGGACCGCCCGAACCGCCTCGGGGTGAGCACGTGCAGGATCCTGTCGATCGCGGCCCGTCGGGTGGAGGTCGAGGGGCTCGACGCGATCGACGGCACCCCGGTGCTCGACCTCAAGGCACACATCGCGCAGTTCGGCCCTCGCGGCGAGGTCCACCAGCCCGCGTGGGTGGACGAGCTGATGGCGAGCTACTTCACCGACCCCCCGTCGTGACGCGCCACGTCGAGCACGCCGTGGAGCTCGAGCTCGACGGCGTCGCAGCGGCCGAGGTGCGGGCGCTCTTCGACGCGCTCGAGTCGACGGGCATCGAGTCGCTCGCGGCCAGCGCGCCCCACGTGCACCCCCACGTCTCGGTCGCCGTCGCCCGCGATGCCGCGCCTGAGCTGATCGCCGACGTGCTGGCCGGCGTCGTCGCTGGCCCGCTGCCGCGCCTCACGCTCTCCAGCCTCGGGGCGTTCCTCGCCCCGGCCAACGTCCTCTTCCTCGGCGTGACGCCGACGCGCGAGCTGCTCGGCCTCAACGCCGCGGTCCACGTGCGCCTGGACCACGCGGGGATCTTGGTGCGCCCGATCTACCGGCCCGGCGCCTACGTGCCGCACTGCACGCTCGCGATGCGCCCGGGGTCCCTCGACGTCGCCGTCCGAGCCTCGCTCGTCGCGCCGCTGCCCATCGAGGCCGCCGCCGTGGCGATGCGCGTCGTCGAGGTCCCGACCGGCAAGGTCCGAGCGACGGTTGGCTGACTACCCGGCCGCGGTGGCGGCGCGCAGGAACTCGACGGCGCGCTCGTGGCTCGTCGTGCGGCGCATCGGCGGCAGCCTGCCGAGGAGCGCCGACCGGTAGGACGCCGTCGCGAGTCTGGTGTCGAGCACGCAGACCACTCCTCGGTCCTCGGCGGTGCGGATCAGGCGTCCGACGCCCTGTGCGAGGAGCATCGAGGCCCTCGGTACGTCGACGGACCAGAACGCGGCGTCGCCGGCGCGCTGGCGCCGCGCCTCGAGCATCGGGTCGTCGGGGCGCCCGAAGGGGAGCCGGTCGATCGCGACGAGCGAGAGGGTTCGACCAGGGATGTCGACGCCTTGCCAGAAGCCCATCGTCGCGAACAGGCTCGTCGCCTCGTCCGTCCCGAACGCTGCCAGGAGTTGCGCCCTCGAGCCCTCGCCCTGGAGCAGCACCGGGGTGTCGACCCGCTCGCGCACGACCTGGCCGACCGCGTTCAGCGCCCGGCGCGACGTGAACAGGGCGAGCGTCCTTCCCCCGGCGGCCGCGACGAGGAGGGCGAGCTCCTCGGCGATCGCGGCCTCGCACGCGGCG
>PMON01000059.1 GCA_003162395.1 Acidimicrobiaceae bacterium | reverse complement strand
GTTGCTGCTTGCAAATACGCCCGTCCTGGACGGTGGCGAACGGTGGCGAACGACTTTGCCTGATCAGACCGGGTTCGTGGATGGTGGCGAACGATGGCGAATGGCAGCGAATGTTCGACAGATGTTCGATCGTGCGGCGAGAGGAGACCAGGCCTGCACGCTCCCCAAACGCCGCTAATTCTGGTCGTTCACGGCAGCGGCGGTGAACACATCGAGTGCGCCATTGATCGAGAGCCCGGTGCGGAATGGAGCGCCTTGACCCTCGTGAACACGGTTTGGCCAAGAGGAGATCTCCGCCGGATCGAGCGTCCCGTTCAAGATCCAGGCGTGCTTTCCGACCTGCCGGATCCGTGTGAGCTGCGGCGTTGAGCCACCTGCTGGTAGGAAGCGGCAGTGGACGAGTTCGAGATCGCGGTCGACGGCGCCAGGCTGGCGGTCTCCCGGACCCCCGGGGAGCGACTGGAGCTGATCGCGCTGCACGGGTCGAAGCCAGGAACTCGCGACGGACCCCTCTACCAGCACTTGCACGATGTACTTCCACCCATCGGCATTGGCGTAGTCACCTTCGACCGAAGGGGCGAAGGGAGCTCGACCGGTAGATCATCGCTCGGGAACTTCGAACTGCAAGCACAGGACTGCGTGTCGATCATGGATGCGCTTGGCGGCTCGAGGTTTGGCATATGGGGGTTCAGCCAAGGAGGGTGGGTGGCACCGCTCGTGGCGGGTCGGCGTGCCGACGTTGCCTGTGTCGTCACCATCGGCGCGTCGGGTGTGACACCTCACGAGCAGATGCGCTATGGCGTCGCCCGTCATCTCGAGGAAGCCGGATACAACCCTTCCGTGGTGCTGAGGGCCGATGGGCTCTGGGTGGAGGCGATGCGTGCCCTACGTGGTGACGGGTCTCTCGATGAACTGCAGGAGCAGCTGCGCGATGCCGCGCGCGAGCCGTGGTGGCCGTTGGCATTCCTTCCGGAGGAGATCCCGAATGGCGAAGCCAGGACCGCCGTGATGCGCGAGATGGATCATGACCCGCTTCCGAGCTTTCGGTCGGTGCGCTGCCCGGTTCTGGCAATCTATGGCCAACGCGACGAGTGGGTGCCAGTTGACGTGAGCGTTGAAGCATGGCGAGCCGCGCAGGGGAAGAACGTCACGACCGTCGTCTTGGAAGGCGGAGCCCACGACCCCCTCGATGGCGACGGCCTGGTCGCGGAACAATATGAACGGCTCCTTGTCGAGTGGCTCGGGGAGCTGGTTCAAACCAGCCGTTCGTAGGAGTTCTTCTGGCAGCGACCTCGTTCGAGCGAGACAGGCGGGGTAGAGACGATGATGGTGGAGACGATGGTGTCCTGCATCAGGACATAGGAATGGTGGAGACGATGGGACTCGAACCCACGACCCCCTGCTTGCAAAGTTGACCGCGGCGTACTTGGGCGAACGGCATGGCGCTTATGGCCTGATGGGCGGTGCTTGTGGCGCAGGATGAACGTGCACGAACGGCAGCGGATGTTCCCAAAATGTTCCCATTCTCGAATTCGGGTCATCCACCAACGTCTCTGGCTCCGAAACTTGCAGACGGTGTCGTATGAGGTCTGATCTTCAGATAGCGAGCACCCGAATAGTTCTGGCGATCCAATCCATTGGCCGTTGCCCGCTTCCGCGGACATCGCTCTGGATACGCCAGGGACGGCAACGGTCAGCCCGATCTTGCGCGCTGCTGCAACGTAGAAAATACAGCGGAGTTGGATGAATTCTCGGCACCCACAAGTTGGTCAGCCCACATAAGGGGTGGTCGGGGAAAGACTGGCGTCGCCGCACCCATGATGTCCCGGCAACCCCACTCCGTCCTTCGTCAGCGTGTCCCTCGTGCAGGAAAGCCAGTAGTACCAATATCTGCCAGTCGGGGCGGTGTACTTGATGGAGATCTTGAAACTCACGTGCTCGCCCTTGACGGTTGGTGCGCTCACTGTGGCCGAGACCAGGTGGTACGTCGTGGGCTTGGGCTTGACGCCACCTGGCGCGGCAGGGAGCGAGAGGTAGAGGAACTGGTGCTTGACCTTCTCGGTGGAGACGGCCGACTGTTGGATGATCTCCGTCAGGTTGATGTGGATCGTGCACTGGCGTCCGCTGCAAGGATCCGTGTTGGAAGACACAGAACTGTCCGTGACGTACACGGTCTTTGAAGCCGACGATGCCGCAGGAGCCCCGGCAGAGGCACTTGAGAACACCTCCACCCGATACCTTGTCTCGAACTTCGGCGTCGCCGTGAACGAGAACTTGGCAGAGCCGCCCGTCACGCTCAGCGTGGACGTGGAGACAGGTACCGCCGGGCTCTTGAATGGGAATGTCGACCTGTAGAGCCGAGCGACGGCACCATCGGCGACACCGGACGCGGTGCCGGTGACCGTGGCACTCGCGAAGCCGGCGCGAGCGAATGTGGTCCAGACGTCCTTCGTTTCGACCGGATTCTTGCTTACTATCCGGATGCTCGCAGCCGACTTCGCCGTTACGCCTGAAGCCGTGCCTGCGGAAAAGAGCATTGCCAGTGCCACCGATGCTGCGGTGAACACGGCGGCCCCCCTGTAGATGCCCATGGCGCCTCCCGTATTGTCCGTCGAAGAATAGCTCCTCAGATGTTTCCGTACTAAGGCGGATCGGGCCAACCATGCGGATAGCTCCATCGGCGCCGAGCGAGATCTCGATGCCATCGGAGCTGCGCCTCGGGCTACTCGAAGGAAATCGCTCTCGACAATGCTCCAAGTTGCGACACAGTTAACACGGTGGAACCGCCGGGGTCGCGACCGCGCTCGTCACCTTTGTCCACGACGAAGGCGTGGCCTGCTGTGTATGCCACGACTCGTTTCGAGCAGCCGATTCTGCTGCACGGGCCGTCGGAGTACGTGACTTTCTCAAGTGCGCCCTCGTTTGCAGAAGGTGGACGCAGACTGCTCCCTTTTCGTTGCGCGAGCCCGAGTGCTGCTGACGGCTACGCGATAGGGATTACGGCGAGCGAGGTGTCATCCACCTGAACAGCGGCCGTAGACGCACCACGCTTCGTGCGTTTTCCCCCGGAGATGGTCCAGAACGCCTTGGATGGCATGCCCTCAACGATGGTGCCGTTCAGCGGGGCAGCAGTGAGATGGTCGTTCGCACCGCCTGCGCTCTCGATACCGATCCCGTCTGCAACCGCGTCGGCCGTGCACCCGCCCTTGAGAACGCTGCATGAGGTGATCCGAAACGCGAAGCCCCCGGCGACTCGCCACACGCCCTTCTTCGTACCGAAGCCAACGGAGAGGAAGGTCCCGTTGCTTGGGTAGTCACGCACATGCGAGAAGGCGTGGAACGGGTCGGAGGACGAGTATCGGTCAAGCGCGTTGCCATCGACCACGACCCACGGCGGCAGGCCGACGTTGGACCACTTCGCTACCGGCAGCGGCGCGCCCCCCGCGAACATGTAGCCACTCCCATGCGTTGGGCCTGGATTGCCGAATGCCACCGCGGTCCCGTTCATCGGGTACTGGAGCACGTGCGAGAAGGCGTGGAACGCATCGGCGGAGGAGTATCGGTCAAGCGCGTTCCCGTCCACGATGGTCCAGGATGGGTGAGCATTGACGTTCGCCCAGTTCGTGACGGCAAGCGGTGCGCCCCCCGCGAAGACGAACCCCGAGCCATGGTCGGCGGTGTTGCCGACCGCGACCTCGGTGCCGTTCGCTGGGTACTGGCGGACGTGGCCATAGACCCCCGAATAGTTGTCGAGGGCATTCCCGTCGACGACCGTCCACGACGGATGTGACGCGACGTTCGCCCAGTTCGTGACGGCAAGCGGTGCGCCCCCCGCGAAGACGAACCCAGCGCCATGGTCAGCGGTGTTGCCGACCGCGACCTCGGTGCCGTTCACCGGGTACTGGTGCGGCCCGCCCACGCCGAACCCGTCAGTGTTCCACTGGGCCGTCGTGAGCGTGACGAAGGAGTGGGTGCCGCCGACGTTCGCCCAGTTCGAGACCGCCATCGGGGCCCCGCCCGCGATGCGGTACACCGTGCCCTGGTAGGCCACGAAGCTGCCGTTGACGGGCACCGGCGTGCTGTAGCCGGGGACCTCGAGCCACGAGTAGCTGGACGCGGGGTAGCCGTACACGCTCGCGATCTGCCACTTCCTGACTGCAAGCGTGGCGGACCCGCTCGCAGAGGCGTTCTCGTCGAGGAACGTCAGCGATCCAGTGCCCGACGTGTACAGGTTGGGAGAGGCGCCGTCGATCACGATGACGTGGCCCGGATCTGAGGTGCCCATGCTCATGATGTCGCCCGGCCGAGGCAGCGACGTCCCGCCGGGGTGGCCGATCGGTAGCTTGGTCACCGCGGCTGCCGCCTGCACGAACACCCAGCCGTCGGAGTACGCCAGATGTCCTGTCGCGTGCCAGAGCCATCGGTTGGCCATCTCCGCGCACTGGTAGCCGACCACGCTCGTGTCGAAGGGCGGCACGTCGAAGTTCGTGTTGCCATAGTTGTCGTTGATCGGGGGACCGCATGCCCAGACGTTGTCGAAGTTCGCGCCGAGCGCGTAACCACCCGCGGTCTTCGGATTCGTGCCCGCCGCGCAGAATCCCTTCCCGGTGCCGTAGCTCCTCGAGATGGATGGGACGACCCTCTGGACCGTGCCGGCTCGCGCGACACCACCTGGGACAAGGGAGAGAAGCGCGACGACGAGCGCCGTCGCAACGCTCGCGCCCGCGATTCCCGACGTCGCGCCACGACCTCGGCGCAACTGGAATTGGAACACGGCCCCCCTTCGCGCACCAAGCCCTGAGCTGACCACGGCGCTCTTCGTTGGCCAAGATAGCCCTCCGGGTAAGCAGGAGTAGGTCCGGCCCGAGTCTGCTCCTCCGTTTGGGCTCCCCTTGTTCGTGCAACTACTCGTGGCTCGAGCCTTACGGCCGGACATTTGAATTCACGCCCCCCTGCTATCCCGGCAAGAAGTCGCGCCGGATTCGATCCCAAAGGCTGCAAAGTGCCTGATCAGGGCTGCGCCGGATGTCCTATAACTGCCAAGTACGGCGATGTCGGGTTTTGATCGTGTTCCCAAAATGTTCCCATTTCCGGATTTGAAGCTGCGCCGTACACGTCTCCATCGGCGCATTTCACCTGATCAAACGGGGTGGAGACGATGGGACTCGAACCCACGACCCCCTGCTTGCAAAGCAGGTGCTCTAGCCAACTGAGCTACGCCCCCGGGACTCACAAGGTTACGCGATCGCGATCGCGCCGGGCCGGTGAAGAATCGCGAGAGACGCCGCGCGACTCACTCGCCGATCGTGCCATCCAAGAGCTCGCGAACGGCGTCGGCATGCCCCGCGTGCCGCGCCGTCTCGTTGAGCAGGTGCAGGAGCACCCAGCGCAGATCCGTCCCCGGCTCTGTCCGACACGGCACGTCGAGTGACGCGAGCGATCGGACGGTCCGGTCCGTCGACGCCGCCCTCGCCAGGTAGCGAGCCAGCGCGTCGGGGACGGTCAGCTCGTCGCCTGGCGTGAACTCCTCTTCGCGGCGCTCAGTTGACTCGCCGAGGAAGCCCCCGTCAATCCAGCGCCATTCCACGTTCGTCAGGTGATTCACGATGCCGAGCAGCGACAGCAGGCGCCCCTCCGGTCGCCAATGTGCGCCAGGCTCATCGACGCCCTCGACCTTGCGAACAACCGCCCCGCGCAGGTAGCCGAGCCATCTGAGCAGCAGCTCGCGCTCGTCGCTCGTTCCCTCTGGGAGCTGGATGTCAGGCACAGTGCCACCGTAGGGGGCTCAAGTCGAACAGCTGGTCGGGCCGCTACGCCATCGCGAGGGCACGGGCGTCACTTGTCGCCAGCGCCTCGATCCGCTGGACCGTTGCGGTCGACGCGTTCGAGCTCGCGCTGGACGTCGACCCAGCGAAGGTCCGCGCGGTCGTTCTCGCCGCCGTCGCCGGCACGAGCAAAGAGGATGAACGCGATCGCCCACATCGGGAAGTACGCGCCCAGCTTGGACACGAATCCCGCGAGCTGCTGGTCGAGCAGCGGGCTCATCCCAAGGATCTTCGTCTGATGGCTGAGCGATCCGTACATGGGGTGGCGGGCGAAGATCCAGACGAAGCTCAGTGACGTGACCACGAGCGACGCCGCGAGGAGATAGCCGCCCTTCGCCGTGTAGCTGAGCCTGGGCAGGCCCGGAATGGACCCGAGGATCGGCATCCACAGGACGACGCCAAGTCCCAGCGTCACCGCGATGAAGAGTCCGCCCGCAACGAGCGAGGAGGAGCCCAACGAGATGACGGCCGGTAGCAGCGTTGCGGTCCCGATCACGGTCACGACGGCAATGGCGATCGCGGGATGAACGACGGCGTGCATGACTCGATCGACCATCTGGCGACGGGTCACCCGTGCGATGAGCGCGTCCGGCAGCGAGCTGAGAAGCAGCGGTGCGACCGCCAACATGAGGACCAGACGCTGCACGACGACCGCGGTGATCGAGACGTGTGCGGCCAGATCGCCCAGTGGCCACGAGCACACGAGGTACGCGAGCAGGAGCGCCCCGGCAAAGTGGCCCCGCTCGGAGCGGTTCGCCGCGAGCTCACCGCGTCGGGTGGCGGCGAGGTAGATGCCGGTCGCGACGCCGAGCGCGGCGATGAGCGCGGGATGCCACGTCGGGGGAAGGAGCGACGTCACGTCTCGGTCGCGGCGACCCTTCCCGAGGCAATCGCGTCGGTGAGCGCCGTGTGGTCAGAGCGGTTTCGCGCGACGTAGGCGAGCGCGAACGAGGCGATCGCCCGGTCGAAGGCGTCGGATTTGCCCAGGTAGGTCGAGATGGCGAATCGATCACCCGATCGGGCGTGGGCGCGAGCGAGCGTCCAGCCGCAGACCTGGGCGTAGGAGCCAAGGAGCGACGCGGTGAAGCTCGAGACCTCCGCGGACGCCTTCCCGTCGAAGAGCTGGCGGACGTAGAACTGACGGTCAGACCCCGTCTCGTCCGGCGCGTCGAGCCAGCCGAGAAATGGATCGGGCGTCGCTTGGATCAGCTGCTGACCGACGACCACGCGCTGGCCGGCGGTTGCGAACTTCGACGCGCCCAGGTAGGGCTCGAGCACCGAGGCGGCGGCCTCTTTGATCTGGAGGAAGAAGGGGTCGTCGCCGTCGCGACCGAGCAGGAGCACGGCGAAGCACCTGGTCCCCACCGACCCGACGCCCACCACCTTGCGCGCCGCGTCGATCGGGGTGAACTGGTGCAGCAGGTGCCGGCGGTCGAGCGGCAGCGTCGACTCGTAGCCGCGCAGGACGTCGACGAGCAAGCCGTAGGCCGTCGCCGCGTTGACGGGCTCCGCCAGCTCTCGCATCGGGACGAGCAGCGGCGGGTCCGAGCGGATCCTCGGTCCCTCGTCGGTCTGCACGACCAGCTTCTCGTACGCGTGGCGGGCGTGGCGCGATCTCGCGCGCTCGAGCACGCCCTGGGTGTGGCGGGTCGCCTCGTCGGAGAGCGAGCCCGCCAGCTCTTGGAGTGCGCTCTCGACGTCGAGGTGCGCGTACCAGACGTCGAGCGTCGGGGCGCGCGCGAATCGCCTTATGGCCTCGCGATAGCTCCGCACCGAGCCGATCGCGGCGCGCTCCTGTTCGCCCCGCGAGAGGTGGAGGTCGCTGCCCGCGACCGCGACGGATGCCGCGAGGCGCTTCAGGTCCCACTCGAAAGGACCCGGGTGCGTCTCGTCGAAGTCGTTGATGTCAAAGACGAGCCGCCGCTCGGGCGACATGAAGACCCCGAAGTTCGAGAGGTGCGCGTCGCCGCACAGCTGGACCGTGAGGTCCGTGGACGGCCCGAAGGACAGGTCCGCGGCCATGATTGCAGCAGCGCCCCGCAGGAAGCTGAACTCGTCGGCGGCCATGCGCTCGTAGCGGAGGGTGAGGAGGTCCTCGAGTCGACCTTCCGCCTGCGCCTCGAGGATCGAGACGGGGTCAAAGCCGGCGGGTCGATCCGCGAGGTCGGCGTGCGCGGTCCGTGGCACGAGCTCGCGCTGCGCCTTGCCGCGAACCACCGAGACCCCAGGATTTGGGACCTGCGCTCCACCAACGGTGGCCATGGCGTCCCCCTCGCGCGAGCCGCCGTGTTCGCGGCGGCTCGCCGTGAGTCTACGACGAGACCGCTCGTTGGCCCGAGGCGACGACGCATGCGCGGACGCGAGGGCGCCCGACTGCTCCCTCAGTAGTCTCGCGCGGTGGACGTCGCGGAGTTCATGGGCATCGAGCGGGTGAGTGACACGACGTGGCAGCTCGAGGTCGCGCCGCACGTCGTCACGCCCGGGAACTTCCTCTTCGGCGGGTGCGGGCTCGGCGCGGGCATCGTTGCGCTCGAGGCGGCGTCGGGCCGCCCGACAATCTGGGCCACGGCGCAGTACCTGAGCTTCGCGCCGCTCGGCGCCACGATGCGCGTCGAGGTCACGATCGCGGTCGCAGGACACCAGACGACCCAGGCACGGGCGACCGGCTGGGTGGAGGACCGAGAGATCCTGACCGTGAATGCCGCGCTCGGCCGGACCGACCTCGAGCTCGGAGGTGTCTGGGTCGAGCCTCCTTCGGTGCCGGAGCCAGATCGCTGCCCGCCGCGGCGGCTGCCCGACCTCATGCGCAGCTCGATCTTCGAGCACGTCGAGGCAAGGGTGGCGACGGGCCGCTCCTATGAGCAGCTCGACGGGACGCCGGGCGACCGGTGCTCCGCGCTGTGGTGCCGTGTGCCCGGGCACCTCGAGCCGTCCGCGGCGACGCTCGCGATCTTCGGGGACTTCCTCTCCGGGAGCGTCTCGCACCCGATCGGGCGGCGCCTCATGGGTCGGAGCCTCGACAACACGCTTCGGACGGTCCAGCTCGAACCGACCGAGTGGGTGCTCTGCGACATGCGCATGCACGCACTGGTCGGAGGCTACGGCCAGGGCATCGCGTTCTTGTGGAGCGAGCGTGGAACCCTCCTCGGCACCGCGAGCCAATCGGTCGCCGTCAAGGAGTGGCGCGTCTGACCGAGGACGGATTCGACGCGCACCACGACGGGTGCACCCCTGTCGACGAGCCCGATCCACGCCTGTCGGCACGTCCCAGCCGCCGCTCGCTGCTCGCCTTGGCGGTCACACCGCCTACGGCGCTGTACCTCGCCATCGCTCCGAGACCGGTCGCCGGCAGTGCGGCCGACGTCGTGCGAGCGGACCCAGCTCATGGGCTCCAGCCGTTGCGCTGCGCGAGCATCTCGGTGCCATAGAAGGCCCGGGTCTCGGTGATGCCACGACGCCCGTACTTGATCCACATGGAGCTGATCACGTGGTAATAGCGCGTCAGCGACACTGTCCCGGAAGGGGAGAAGTACAGGTCCGCAAGCGGTGGCGCGCACGTGCCGGCATCCGCCGCCCAACGTTCGATGGAAATGAGCTCTCCGGCGTAGGACGCGAAGAGGTGCCGGCACCGTGAGAAGTCATCGGTGACGAGGCTCTCCGTATCGATGAACCTGAGCTTCCCGGGGAACTCGTTCGCCCACGTGTAGAAGATCATCCCCGCCTGGTTGCTTGCAATCGTGATCTCCTGGCCCGGGGGCTCTTGTTCGATGAGCGCCTTGAGCTTCGGTGTCGCGACGGATAAAAAGAGCGTGTCGCGGGTCGTGATGTAGCTCCAGTCCACGTACCAAGGGAGGGACGGCGGGTGTGGGAGCGACGACTCCCACGACGCGCCGAGGAAGCTCCCGTAGTCCGCGGCGCTCGCTGTTGTCGCCGAGGGCACCAGCGTCGTGTACTGCGAGGAGAGCCACGGCACCCCGTTGGCGAACAGCACGAACGTCACGCACTCGATGACGACCAGCAGTCCAACCGCGAGGCTCCTTCCTGCGATGCGCAATGACCAGGCACCGGCGACCATGACCACCAGACCTGGAGCGAGATAGGGCACGAGCAGTCGGGCGCCGCCCATCCAATCGCCACGGGAAAAGCACAGGACAACGATCCCCGCGACGAAGGTGGCCCCCGCGAGGCAGCCCGCGAGCGATCGATTCGCGAGGCTCCATCGGAGGCCCGCTGCAAACAGTGCCGCGAAGACGAGCCACATCCACCATGGGAACGAGGTGGCGACGTACGAGAACCCTCGGGGGAACCAGCCGAGTCCGCCGGACTTGGCGATCTCGGGCTGCGGCAGCAACTCGTGGAAGACGAGCTCTCGGAACACGCCCAGCAGGCCGATCATCGCCGCGACCGCGCCGGCAGCGAGCGCCGCTCGTCGAACATCGAGCACCGGCGCGAGCCGGGCAACGCGGCCGACCTTCGAGGCAAGCAGCGCACCGACGAGCACGAGCAGGCACACGAGGAACGCCACGATCATGGAGTCGGGCCGTACCGTCACGACGAGCACGGTGCTTGCCGCAAACCCTGCGAGCGTCCGAAGCTCCAGCTTCGGCGCCGTCAGCCAAGCGTGGAGGCTGACGAGGAACCACAAGACGCCCGCCGCGGCGAGGGCGGTCTCGAGCCCCGCGGTGGCCCAGTACACGATCGGGAAGGCGAGCCCGACGACGCAGGCAGTGGGCACCTGCGTGCCGGCACGCAGGCGCCCGGCCATGCTGGCGCTCAGCAGCACCGTCGCGAAGAGTCCCGCGATGCCCACCAGGTAGGCGAGGACCGGCAGCGGTGCCCTGGTGACGAAGTACAGCGCCGCGAGCGTGAGGACGTGCGCGAGGCTCGAGGATTGCTCGATCGACGCGCCATTGATGTTGACGAGCCGACCCGTCTTGGCGAACTGCTCCGCGACCCAGAACGTGATGTAGGGATCGTCTCGCGCACCAATTCCAAAGACCAGCGAGATGACGCACGAGAGCGCCGCCACCACCGCGATCGTGGAGCGATGGCGCAGCGAGCCGCTGACGACGTCCGAGGTGATGTCGGCGTCGTCGGCGTCGCCCATGCGCTCGGAAAGGTACCAGCGAGCCCGCAATTTGACCGGCTGCGCCACGACGATTGGCAGAAGACGTCGACGGGACAGGGTCGACTCGCGGCCCATGGCGTCGTCGGCGTGGGCTCGGGCGTGTCGCCTCGCGCGACTCGCCCGGGCTTGCCTCGAGGGGGCGTGCGGTACGATTCGGCCTGCTGTAGGGGCTATAGCTCAGTCGGTTAGAGCGCAGCACTGATAATGCTGAGGTCGGAAGTTCGATTCTTCCTAGCCCCACCGCACCGCGCGCGCACTGGTACTCGCTCGCTGGCCGCGTGGGTCGGCCGTCACCGGCCGACCCACCGATTGCTCCACCTGCTACTTCTTCGCCGCGACCCGCTGGTAGGCACCCGAGTCGCACTTCCCTGCCTTCGGTCGTGGGACGCCGCGCTGGTCGGTCGACGTGCAGTCGCCGTGCGCGGCATTGACGGCGGGGCTCGTCGCCGCCAGCGCCATCGTCTCGGTG
>PMON01000066.1 GCA_003162395.1 Acidimicrobiaceae bacterium | reverse complement strand
GACAGTTCGGTCCCTATCCGATGTAGCCGTAAGAGATCTGAGGAAGGCTGTCCCTAGTACGAGAGGACCGGGACGGACGTAGCTCTCGTGTGCCAGTTGTCCTGCCAAGGGCATGGCTGGTTAGCGACCTACGGGTGGGATAAGCGCTGAAAGCATCTAAGCACGAAGCCCGTTCCAAGATTAGATCTCTCACAGGGTAAACCTGGTAAGGCCCGTGGCCAGACGACCACGTAGATAGGCCGGAAGTGTAAGTGCGGTAACGCATTCAGCTGACCGGTACTAATCGGCCGAGGGCTTGGAGGCAAAAAAGTGCTCGTGCTCGCTCTAGGACGCTCAAGGCCACTCGGCCGAGCGCACAGTTTCCGGTGGCCATGGCGGCGGGGAAACACCCGTTCCCATTCCGAACACGGCAGTTAAGCCCGCCAGCGCCGATGGTACTTGGGGGGTAGCCCCCTGGGAGAGTAGGACGTCGCCGGGATCTCGCAAGATGAAGGCCCACCGCTTCGGCGGTGGGCCTTCATCGTTGTGCCGAAGACCACCAGGTCCATGGTGCGCCATCAGTGCGCGAGAGGCGAGCGCAGCGAGGTGCGCCTGCTCCGCGGTGACGACCCGCGCGGAGTGCTCGGGTCCCTGGGTCGATGTCGTGGGGGCAGCCCTGTGCGCGCCGCGGTCCCGAGTTGAGTGGCGGCAGTGGGCCGCGGCGACCTCGGGCGGCCGCCGACGCGGCCACGCTCGCATCGTCGACCCGCATCGCCGCTGGTCACCGGTCGCGCGGTTCCCTGTGGCGTCGATCAGGTCACCTAGTCTCGGCGAAACCGCGAGCCCTGCGGTCACAGAGCCACTCGCGTCGCTCGCTCCTGGGCGCCGCCGAGCGAGAAGGCGGTGCACATGGGGAACCAGATGGGCAGGTACCAGGTGGCACCGCCCAACCACCTGGCATGGTCGATCTGCAACCTGATCTTCTGCTGCCTGCCGCTTGGCATCGTCGCGCTCGTGTTCTCGGTGCAGTCGCAGTCCGCCGCGCAACGCGGTGACATGTCCGAGGCGGAGCGCACGGCGAACATCGCCCGGATCTGCAACATGATCTCCACGATCGTCGGCGCAGTCGCGATCCTGATCGTCTTCCTCTTCGTCCTCGGCGCCTCGCACGCGGGACATTCCTAGACAGATGCTGACCCTGTCGACGTGGACCCCGTTTCCAAATGTGGGACGCCATCGCGCCGCGAGCGCCGCGATCGCTGCGATCGCCGTCAGCGCCGCGATCGCCGTGCACTTCGTCAATCCGACCAAGGACCACTGGCTCCCCAAGTGCCCGTTCCACGAGCTCACCGGTCTGTGGTGTCCCGGCTGCGGCTCGACGCGGGCCGCGTGCGCCCTCTCGCACGGCAACGTCTTCGAGGCGTTTCGCCACAACGTCCTGTTCTTGCCGGCGCTCGCCACGCTCGTCTGGGTCTGGGGCGCCTTCGCGCTTCGCTCGTTCGTGCCGTCCCTGGCCGAGCGGTCCTGGACGCGCAATCCGCTGACCCGGCTGAAGCACCCGTGGTACCTCGTCGCGGTGGTCATCGCGTTCTGGGTGGTGCGAAACATCCCAGGAGCCATGGAGCACCTGCTCTCGAGCTGAACTGGGTGGTCGTGTCCCGCGAGAGGCAGCGGGCTCGCCCGTAGGATCCCTCGGTGCCCGAACAGCCTCGTCGCGCTCCGAAGCGGGCACCTACGTCATCGAAACGGTCTTCACCACCAAAGGGTGAGGCAGCGGCTCGACCTGATGGCGCGGTTCGACGGCTCAACTCGAAGTGGGATCCCACGCGACGTGCACCGTCGAAGGGCGCCGGAGGCGCCGGCGCTCGTGGCACCGCCCGGCCGCCGCGAGCGACGGGCTCGCCTCGAACGAGCGCGGCTCGGCCGACGTCGCGGGCCGGCGCGACCGCACGCCCTGCACCGAGAGGCACCGGTGGTGCCGGCGCGGCACTCCGCCCGAGAACGGGTCGACCAACCGTGAGGACGGACTCGCGTAGCGCCCGTCCCGGGCCGAGGTCAGCCGATGGGCCCGCCGCGCCCCGGTCGAGGTCGGATCGACCCAGCTCCCGCGCCTCGTCGGGTGCGTCCCGACCTCCGTCGAGGGCCCCAGGGGGTACCTCGGCGTCGCGGTCGAGGTCCGATCGCCCCGTGCAGCGAGCCGGAGCCGCGGGCGACAGCCGTCGCCCCGTTGTTGACCGTCAAGCCACGAGGCGCGCGCCGCCCCGAGCTGGCGCACGCCCCGTCGCGCCGCGGCGCGAGGCACCGGCGCGAGGCGACGGTCGACCGACGCGTCCGCCTGCGCGCCAACCCGATCGGCGCGACGACGGAGCGACACGAAGCAGCTCGCGCAGCCCTGCTCGGTCATCGGATCGGGGGCGTCCGGGCGCGTCGCGCAGCACTGGCAACGCATCGAGGGGCCGGCCCGTCGAGCGCCCCGTCGTCCGCGACCGCGCCGATCGGCCCTCGTGGGGCGGCGTGGCCCGGCGTGGTGCGCGCCAGCTCAACGTGGCCGGCGAAGGCACCTTTGATGACCACCGATCGCTGCGAGCACCCGCCGAGCCCGATCAGTGGGTTCGAGACGAGCCCACTCGAGCCTCGGTCACGCCCGAGGAGCGGCTGTCGACGAGGCCGCGCGCCGAGCTGCCGGGGGACGTCGCCGCGGGCATCCGCAACGCGGCGTTCGGGCTCACGACGAGGGCGCGGGAGCGCCTTGTCACGAACACCGCCGAGGCCGTCGAGGCGTACAACCGCGGGCGCTACGAGGAGGCTGCGCGACTGCTCGCCCCCGTCGCGGAAGTGGCGCCCAACGTGGCCAGCGTCCGCGAGGTCGCGGGGCTCTCGAACTACCGGGCCCGACGCTGGCGCGCCGCGTCGGTCCACCTGCGCGCTCACCACGACCAGACGGGCGACGTCACGCACCTGCCCTCGGTCATGGACTCCGAGCGCGCGCTCGGACATCAGCGCGCGGTCGCCCAGCTGTTCGACGACGTGCGTGCCGCATCCCCTCCGACCGAGGTGCTGACCGAGGCTCGGATCGTGATGGCCGCGTCGTTTGCTGACAAGGGGCGCCTCGATGAGGCGATCGAGCTGCTGGTCGCCTCGGGGGCGCTGCGACGCGTCCGCAATCCCTCGGCGCGGCACGTCCGGCAGTGGTACGCGCTGGGCGACCTCTACGAGCGCAGCGGTGACGGGCCACGAGCGCGCGAGCTGTTCAGTCGCGTGGCGATCGCGGACCCGGGCGCGTTCGACGTCGAGGAGCGACTGGACGAGCTGGGCGCGCGCCCTCGGGCAACTCGCAGCCGAGCGCGGTAGTCGTCGGTCGCACGTCGAGTGCGATGCCGTCAGCCCCGGGCACAAAGTGGACCGGGACTAGCCTCGATGCATGGACCTGCACTACCTCTTGGGTGACGAGGCCGAGTCGCTTCTCACCCACCACTGCACGGCGTTCCCCCAGTCGCTCCTGACGCTGCCCGGGCCGAGCTTCATCGATGACGTCGTCGCCCAGTCGGACCGCTCGCCAGGCGTGTTGCGCAACCTCGGCGCTCTGTACAGCCACGGGCGCCTCGGGGGCACGGGGTACCTGTCGATCCTGCCGGTCGACCAGGGCATCGAGCACTCCGCAGCCGCGTCGTTCGCGAAGAACCCCATCTACTTCGACCCCGCGCGGCTCTGCGACCTCGCGCTCGCCGCGGGCTGCAGCGCGATCGCCACGACGCTCGGGGGCCTCGGGGCGGTCGCCCGGCGCTACGTGCACCGGATCCCCTTCATCGTCAAGCTCAACCACAACGACTTCCTTCACTACCCGACGACCTATGACCAGGTGCTCTTCGCGTCGGTCCGCCGAGCCATCGACCTCGGCGCCTCAGGGGTCGGGGCGACGATCTACTTCGGCTCGCCAGAGGCTGACCGCCAGCTGCACGAGGTCGGCACGGCCTTCGAAGAGGCGCACCGCAACGGCCTGTTCACGGTGCTCTGGACGTACCTGCGCAACCCCGCGTTCGTGAAGGACGGCGTGGACTACCACCTGTCCGCGGACCTCACGGGTCAGGCGAACCACATGGGCGTGACCATCGAGGCCGACCTCATCAAGCAAAAGCAGGCGGAGAACAACGGCGGCTACCTGGCGATCGGCTTCGGCAAGACCGACCCGCTCGTGTACGACGAGCTCACGACGCCGCACCCCGTCGACCTCACCCGATGGCAGGTCGTCAACTGCTACGCGGGCCGGGTCGGGCTCATCAACTCGGGCGGCGAGTCCAAGGGCGACTCGGACCTCGCCCAGGCCGTCCGGACCGCGGTGATCAACAAGCGCGCCGGGGGACAGGGCCTCATCGTCGGGCGCAAGGCGTTCCAGCGTCCGATCGCCGACGGCGCCGCGCTCGTGCACGCCATCCAGGATGTCTTCTTGGACGGCTCGGTGACCATCGCCTGACGCTCGCCCAATTGGCGACGGGCGTCCCCGGTAAGGTGGACTGCGACGAGACGAGGGCCATGACCGACACGGTTGCGCATCGAAGCGTCGTCAAGGGGGTCGTCCTGCGGTTTGCGGGGGACTCCGGCGACGGCATGCAGCTCGCGGGGGAGCGATTCACCTCGGTGTCGGCCGCCTTCGGCAACGACCTCGCGACGCTGCCCGACTTCCCCGCCGAGATCCGTGCCCCCGCGGGCACGCTCGCGGGCGTGTCGAGCTTCCAGGTCCAGATCTCGGACCACTCGATCACGACCCCGGGCGACTCGCCGAACGTCCTCGTCGCGATGAATCCCGCCGGGCTGAAGGCGAACCTCTCGGTGCTCGAGCCCGGCGCGACGGTGATCGTGAACGCCGACGCCTTCGACGAGCGTGCGCTCGTGAAGGCCGGCTACGCGTCGGACCCCCTCCACGACGGGACGCTCGGCAGCTACACGGTCTACGAGGTCCCGATGACGTCGATCACCCAGGAGGTCTGCAAGGAGGCGGGCGTCAAGCCCCGCGACGCCGAGCGCTCCAAGAACTTCTTCGCGCTCGGGCTCGTCTCGTGGCTGTACTCGCGGCCCGTGGACCAGACGGTCGCGTGGATCGAGTCACGGTTCGCGGCGCGCGAGATGGTGAAGGAGGCCAACCTCCGGGCGTTCCGCGCGGGCTACGACTTCGGCGAGACCGCCGAGCTGTTCGACTCGCGCTACGAGGTGCAGGCCGCGCCCTTCGATGCGGGCGAGTACGCGAACGTGACCGGCAACACCGCGCTGTCCTGGGGCCTCATCACTGCCGCGCAGAAGGCCAGCCTGCCCCTGTTCTTGGGCAGCTACCCGATCACGCCNNGCCTCGGACATCCTCCACGAGCTGTCCAAGCGCAAGGAGTTCGGTGTGCGGACGTTCCAGGCCGAGGACGAGATCGCCGCGATCACCGCGGCGATCGGCGCCAGCTACGGCGGGTCGCTCGGCGTCACGACCACGAGCGGGCCGGGCATCGACCTCAAGGGCGAGGCGATCGGCCTCGCCATCAGTCTCGAGCTGCCCTTGGTGATCATCGACGTGCAGCGCGGCGGGCCCTCGACGGGCCTGCCGACCAAGGTCGAGCAGAGCGACCTCTTGCTCGCGATGTACGGCCGGCACGGTGAGCCGCCGCTGCCGATCATCGCCGCGGACACCCCGAGCCACTGCTTCGAGGCGGCGCTCGAGGCGGTGCGCATCGCGGTGACCTACCGCACGCCGGTGATCCTGCTGTCCGACGCGTACCTCGCCAACGGCTCGGAGCCCTGGCTCGTACCGGACCCCGACGACATCGCTACCGTCGACCCGGCCTTCGCCGCCGCTCCGAACCACGTGAACGACGACGGCACCGAGTCGTTCTGGCCCTTCGTGCGCGACGAGGCGACGCTCGCGAGGCCGTGGGCCCCGCCGGGGCTCCCGGGCCTCGAGCATCGCATCGGCGGCCTCGAGAAGTCCGACGGGCAGGGCTCGGTCTCCTATGAGGGCGCGAACCACGAGCGCATGACGCGGCTTCGCCACGAGCGCATCGAGCGGATCGCCCAGTCGATCCCCGACCTCACCGTCGACGACCCGTCCGGGGCGGCCTCGGTGCTCGTCATCGGCTGGGGGTCTACCTTCGGGGCGATCCACGCGGCGGTCTCGCGCCTCCGCGCGTCGGGCCACGACGTCGCCCGGGCGCACCTCGTGCATCTGCACCCGTTCGCGCTGAACCTGGGTGCGGTGCTCGCTCGCTACGACCGCGTCATCGTCCCCGAGCTCAACATGGGCCAGCTGGCGCGGCTGCTGCGAGCGGAGTTCTTGGTCGACGCCCGCACGATCTCCAAGGTCCAGGGGCTGCCGTTCCGGGCGAGCGAGCTCGAGGCACTGCTGCTCGGGCAGATCGGAGGTGCGGCGTGACCCAGGTCGACGTCCCGACGACCCGCAAGGACTGGACGAGCGACCAGGAGGTCCGCTGGTGCCCGGGGTGCGGCGACTACTCGATCCTCGCCGCCCTCCAGATGCTCATGCCCGAGCTTGGCGTGCGACGCGAGTCCACCGTGTTCGTGTCGGGCATCGGCTGCGCGGCGAGGTTCCCGTACTACATGAACACCTACGGCCTGCACTCCATCCACGGACGCGCGCCCGCGCTCGCGACGGGGCTCGCCGTCACGCGCCCGGACCTCGACGTGTGGGTCATCGGCGGCGACGGCGACATGCTGTCGATCGGCGGCAACCACCTCATCCACGCGCTGCGCCGCAACGTGAACCTCACGATGCTGATGTTCAACAACCGCATCTACGGGTTGACCAAGGGCCAGTACTCGCCCACGTCCGAGCCCGGCAAGGTCTCGAAGTCCACGCCGTTCGGATCGATCGACGAGCCGTTCAACCCGATCTCGATCGCGCTCGGCGCCGAGGCCACCTTCGTCGCGCGGACCCATGACATGGACCGCGCGCACATGCAAGAGGTGTTCCGCCGCGCCCACGAGCACGTCGGCGCGGCGTTCGTCGAGGTCTTCCAGAACTGCAACGTCTTCAACGACGGGACCTTCGACGAGCTCACCGCCAAGGACCGGCGCGCCGACATGCTGATCGCCCTCGAGCACGGCCAGCCGATCCGCTTCGGCGCCGAGCTGCACCGCGGCGTCGCCCAGCTCCCCGACGGCCGGCTCGAGGTCGTCTCGGTCGCCGACGTCGGCGAGGATGCGCTCTTGGTCCACGACGAGTCGCGTGACGACCCGGGCGTGGCCTTCGCGCTGTCGCGGCTCGGCGACTCCGCCCACGAGGCCACCCCCATCGGCGTGTTCCGCGACGTTTCGAGGCCCGAGCTCGGGGCCGCGATGTCCGCCCAGATCGTGGGCGCCCAGGAGTCGAAGGGTCGCGGCGACCTCGCCGCGCTCTACCGCTCGAACGGCACCTGGACGATTGCCTGAGACGGGCTCGCTCGCCGAATCGGGCGACCAGGACCTCGCGAGGATCCTCACCTGGCCGAACGCGGTCACGGTGCTGCGGCTGGCCGCGATCCCGCTGTACGTCTGGCTCCTGTTCACGACCAGCCACCAGCTGGCCGCGGGCCTCTTGCTCGGCGCGCTCGGGGCCTCGGACTGGGTCGACGGGTTCTTGGCGCGGCGCTACCACCAGGTCACGACGCTCGGCAAGGTGCTCGACCCCATCGCGGACCGCGCGCTCGTCCTCACCGCGGTGATCACCGTCGCGGTCTACGGCGCGGTGCCGTGGTGGTTCGCGATCGCGACGCTCTTGCGAGAGGTCGTCGTGTCCGCGGCGGTGCTCGCGCTCGCTGCCATGGGCGCGGCGCGCATCGACGTCGTGTGGCTCGGCAAGGCAGGGACGTTCGGGCTCATGTGCGCGTACCCATGGCTGCTCATGGCCCATGGCCCCTCGACGTGGCAGCTCGCGCTCCGCGACGCGGCGTGGGTGGCCGGCGGGGTCGGGCTCGCGCTCGCGTGGATGGCGACGTTCGCGTACGTCCGACCTGCGCGCGTGGCGTTCGCCAACGGGCGCGAAGGCCGGGCCCTCGGATAGGGTCTCGCCGTGCAGATCCCCGGGGACCTTCGGTACAGCAAGGACCACGAGTGGGTCACCGCCGCAGGTGGCGTCGTGCGCCTCGGCATCACTGACTATGCCCAAGACGCCCTGGGCGACGTGGTCTTCGTCGCGCTCCCCGAGGTCGGCGCGAGCTTCGACGCTGGCGCGGCGATCGGCGAGGTCGAGTCGACCAAGTC
>PMON01000078.1 GCA_003162395.1 Acidimicrobiaceae bacterium | reverse complement strand
TCGACGACGACTACCTGCGCTACATCACCCACATCGAGGCCGCCCCGGCAGAGCCGGACGCGGCGACGACGGACCTGTCGCGCGCGACCTACGCCGCCCAGGAGGACCCCCAGTCGCTGTCCTCGATCGCGCCGGAGGCCGGCGACGAGATGGGCGAGCCACAGCCTGTTGCCACGGTGGTCAAGGCGCCCCACGAGAAGATCGGCCGCAACGAGCCGTGCTGGTGCGGTTCGGGCAAGAAGTTCAAGTTCTGCCATGGCAGGGCCTGAGCGGCCGGGCGAGGTCGCGGCCGGTGACGCGCTTGCGGGCCTGCGCCATCGCCTGACGGAGGCAGAGCAGTACCTGGGGATCGCCCAGCGACGCGCCCGCTCGACGACCCTCGAGGCCGAGGCCGGCGAGCCCGGGCTCTGGGACGACGCGGACCACGCGCGGGCGATCACGACCGAGCTCGGACGGGTGACGGGCGACCTCGAGGCGTTCGACTCGCTCGACGCGTCCCTCGGGGACGCCGAGGTGCTCGCCGAGATGGTGGAGGAGTCGAACCGCACCGGCGAGCGTGACGCGTCGCTCGAGGCCGAGCTGTCCGCGTCGATCGACTCGCTCACCACGCGCGTCGACGCGCTCGAGCTGCAGAGCCTCTTCACCGGCGAGCACGACGAGCGCGACGCGATCGCCGAGATCCACGCAGGTGCAGGCGGCACCGACGCCCAGGACTGGGCCGAGATGCTGCTGCGGATGTACTCACGATGGGCGGAGCGTCGAGGCTTCGAGGTCGAGGTCGACGAAGTGACCGAGGGACAAGAGGCGGGCCTTTTGTCCGCGACGTTCATCGTGAAGGGCCGCTTCGCCTACGGTTTGCTCGATGCAGAGCGCGGCGTGCACCGCCTCGTTCGGATGAGCCCGTTCGACTCGCAGCACCGCCGCCAGACGTCCTTTGCCTCCGTCGAGGTCACGCCCTTCCTCGACGACGTCCACGACGACGTCGAGATCGACGAGAAGGACCTCCGCGTCGACACCTATCGCTCGTCGGGCGCGGGGGGCCAGCACGTGAACAAGACCGACTCCGCCGTGCGCCTCACGCACCTGCCGACGGGCATCGTCGTCAGCTGCCAGAACGAGCGGAGCCAGCACCAGAACCGAGCGCGAGCGATGCAGATCCTCGCGAACAAGCTCGCGGAGCGTGCTCGAGCGGCGCGCAAGGCCGAGCTGGACGAGCTCTCCGGTGAGCGCACCGACAACGCCTGGGGGAGCCAGATCCGCTCGTACGTGCTCGCGCCGTACCAACTTGTGAAAGATTTACGAACCAACTGCGAGACCGGGAACGTCGCCCTCGTGCTGGACGGTGACATCGACGAGTTCATTGAGGCTGAGCTGCGCCGACGTCGCACGTCACCTTGACACGGGGTTCCAGGGCCCCTTCGGTAGGCTGGCAGCGCCGCACCGAGGGCAGCGACGTGTCGAGCTGTCCTGCGGCACCAACCCCATGATCGAGCTGCAGAACGTCACCAAGACCTACCGCGCAGGGACCGTCGCGCTCCGTGACATCTCGTTGTCGATCGACAAGGGCGAGTTCGTGTTCGTGGTCGGCTCCTCGGGCTCGGGCAAGACGACGCTGCTGCGCCTCCTTCTCCGCGAGGAGCTTCCCGACCAGGGCAAGATCCTCGAGGCGGGCCGGGACATCGTGCACCTGCCCAAGTGGCGGGTGCCGTACCTCCGGCGCAACATCGGGTGCGTGTTCCAGGACTTTCGGCTCCTGCCCAACAAGACGGTCTTCGAGAACGTGGCATTCGGGCTCGAGGTCATCGGCCGTCCCGCGACGGTCGTGAACCAACAGGTGCCCCAGATCCTCGAGCTCGTAGGCCTGTCCCACAAGTCCAAGAGCCTCCCGAACGAGCTGTCGGGGGGCGAGCAGCAGCGCGTGGCGGTTGCCCGCGCGTTCGTGAACCGCCCGCTCATCCTCTTGGCCGACGAGCCCACCGGCAACCTCGACCCCACCAACTCCGAGGGGATCATGGCGCTGCTCGACCGCATCAACCGCACCGGGACGACCGTCGTCGTCGCCACGCACGACAAGCTGCTCGTCGACCGCATGCGTCGCCGCGTCATCGAGCTCGACGAGGGACTGCTCGTGCGCGACCAGGCGCGCGGCGTCTACGGCATCGAGGACTCACAGGGCGTTCCTGGCTGATGGTCAACTTCCTTCGCTACGCGATCCGCGAGACTGCGACCAACCTCTGGCGGAACCGCTTGATGACGATGGCCGCGGTGCTCACCGTGACGGTCTCGCTCGGCCTCGTGGGCTCCGCCCTGTACCTCAAGCAGGGGGCTGCGCAGGCCTCGGCGAGCTGGGAGCGCCAGACCCAGGTGCTCATCTGGATGAACCCGACCTCAACGACCGGCGAGCACAACGCCGTGCAAGCCGAGCTCAAGCAGTCCCCCTACGTCGACCAGCCGTGCAAGTTCCGCTCGAAGCGCTGGGACTACTACGAGGCGGTGCGCCTCCTGGGCGTCGACGCCGCGACACTCACGCCGAAGAGCACCCCGTCGTCGTTCCGCTGCACGCCCGTGCAGCCCGACGACGCGGCCATCGTCGTGGGCCAGTTCACGCCCGCGCCGGGGGTGATCCACGTCACCACGCCCGAGGCAGAGATCCATGCCATCCAGACGACGGTCGACTGGCTCCAGGTCGCCCTGCTCGTGATCGCCCTCGTGCTCTTGTTGTCCGCGAGCGTGCTCATCCTCAACAGCATCCGGATGGCGATCTTCGCGCGACGCCGAGAGGTGTCGGTCATGAAGCTCGTCGGCGCCACGAACTGGTTCATACGGATCCCGTTCATCGCCGAGGGGATGATCCAAGGGCTCCTCGGCGCGCTCCTCGCGTCAGCGTGGGTCTACGGCATCCACGTCGTGGTCGACGACATCAGCGACCCGAAGAACCCCCTGTCGCTCGGCGCCCAGATGCGGCTCACGGGATGGCACGTGTTCGTGACCGACGTCGTGGTCCTCGTGATCGGCGCGCTCATTGGCTCGATCGGATCGGCGTTCGCGGTGCGCCGGTTCCTCGACGTCTAGCTTCGTTCCGTAGTTGCCGCAGGCTCGGTGCCCGGCGCCCTTTCGAAGTCGACGGCGAGCGAGTTCACGCAGTAGCGCATGCCCGTGTCAGTCGGGCCGTCGTTGAACAGGTGACCGAGGTGCCCGCCGCAGCGCGAGCAGATGATCTCGGTGCGGCGCATGAAGTGGCTGGTGTCGGCCCGCTCGACGACGGTGCCCTCGATCGCCTTGTCGAAGCTGGGCCATCCGCTGCCCGAGTCGAACTTCGCCCCGCTCGTGAACAGCGCCTGGCCACAGCCCCCGCAGGTGAACGACCCGTCCTCTTCGACGTGGAGGAGGGACCCCGAGAACGCGGGCTCGGTCGCCGCCGTGCGCAGGACCTCGTAGCGGCTGCGAGCCAGCTTCTCGCGCCACTGCTCGTCGCTCAGCTCGATCTCGAATCCCACGCTGCCTCCTCGATGGCGTCTCATGCCCTCTAGTCAATCGGGCGCCGCCGAGCGTTACGCAGGCGCCCGGCGAACCAACGCGTGCCCCACGCGGCATCCCGGGCCCTCGAGCCACGAAAACTAGGCTGATCCGTCGTGAGGGGCGTCCTGCTGGCGGGTGGAACCGGCTCGAGGCTCCACCCACTCACGACCTCCACGAACAAGCATCTCTTGCCGATCGGGGGTCGTCCGATGATCGAGTGGGCGGTCGAGGCGCTCGTCCGCGCGAACGTGACCGAGATGATCATCGTCACGGGCCCCGAGCACATGGACGCCTTCCGTGAGCTCTTGGACGACGGGTCGCGCCTCGCCGTCGAGCACCTCGAGTTCGCGGTCCAGGAGCGCCCCGGCGGGATCGCCGAGGCGCTCGGGCTCACCGAGTCGTTCGCCGATGGCGTCCCCATCGTGCTGATGCTCGCTGACAACCTGCTCGAGCGCTCGATCACCGACATGATCGAGGCGTTCGAGCGTGACCCGTCGGGCGCGCGGCTGCTGCTGTGCGAGATGGACGACGAGCACCACCTCCGGCACCTCGGCGTGCCCGTGCTCGACGAGTCCGGCCAGATCGTGTCGATCATCGAGAAGCCCGAGGACCCGCCGAGCCACTTCGCGGTCACGGGGGTGTACTGCTACGACCCCAGCGTCTACGACGTCGTCAAGACGCTCCAGCCATCAGGACGGGGCGAGCTCGAGATCACCGACGTGAACAACCACTACCTCTCGAGGGGCGGGGTGGCCTTCGACGTGCTCCAGGGGTTCTGGGGTGACGCCGGCGAGTCGCTCGAGGCCTACGCCCAGGTGGACGAGTTCGTCACGCTGAAGGGCGCGAACAACCCCGCCTGAGCACGTCAGCGGATGGGGGGAAGCCCCGTCTGGTGCGGTGCGAACGGGATCGCGAAGACGGCCTCGGGGGATCCTTCGAGTGCCCGGCGCACCGACTCGGCGATGCCCGCGCCGTCGAGCCCGAGCTCTGTCAGCAGGCCGTCCGGCTTGCCGTGCGCCACGAAGACCCGCGGAATGCCGAGGACGCGCCCGACTGGTGTCGCGACGCCCGACTCGTGTGCCGCCGACGCGAGCGCGCCCAAGAGAAACTCACCTGCCCCGCCGTGGCGGACGCCGTCCTCGACGGTGACGACGACGCGATGCGCGAGCGCCGCCGCGATCATCTCGGGGTCGGGCGGTGACACCACGCGCACGTCGTAGAGCGCAGCGTCGATGCCCTGCGCGGCGAGCAGGTCGGCGGCGTCGAGAGCCGCGCCCACGAGCTTGCCGACGGCGAGCACGCACACGGAACCGTCGCCGTCGCGCAGCCGGCGCGCGGAGAGCCCCTCGCCCACCCCGACGCAGCGCTCTGGGGGCAGGGTCTTCGGGAATCGGATCGACGAGGGTCCCGGGAGCGAGAGCGCCGCCTCGAGCATGACCCCGACCTCGTCGGCGTTCGACGGCGCGAACACCGTCATGTGCGGAATCGAGAGGCACAGCGCGAGGTCGAGCACGCCGTGGTGGCTCGGCCCGTCGTCGCCGGTGATCCCGGCACGGTCGAGCACGGTCACGACGGGGAGGCGGTGCAGCCCCACGTCGAGGTTCGCCTGGTCGAACGCGCGTGTGAAGAACGTCGAGTACACGGCCACGACCGGCCGCAGCCCGCCCATCGCCATGCCTGCGGCGGCCGTCATCTCGTGCTGCTCGGCGATCCCGACGTCGAAGCAGCGCTCGGGGAACTTGGACTGGAAGGGCAGCAGCCCCGTCGGGCCGGGCATCGCCGCGGTCAGCGCGACGACTCGGTCGTCGCGTGCGCCGAGGTCGACGAGCGAGCGCGAGAACGCGTCGGTATAGCTCTCAGGCACGACGGCCAGGTCGTCGTCGCCGACGGTCGGGGTGACCCGGAAGTCATGGAGGCGCTGGACGTCGTCCTGCTCGGCGGGGGCGTAGCCGCGACCCTTCTCGGTGAGCACGTGGACCACGATCGGGCCGTCCCACTCCGCGGCGTTGCGGAGCGACTGCTCGAGCACCCCGATGTCGTGGCCGTCGATGGGACCCACGTAGCGCACGCCCAGCGCCTCGAAGAACGTGTGCGGCGTCACGATCTCGCGGAGGACCGAGGTCACGCCGTGGACGCCGACGTAGGCGAACTCGCCCACGCCGGGGATCTCGCGCAGCACGCGCCGCAGCCGATCGCGAGCCTGGACGTAGGCGGGATGGAGGCGCAGGTTGGTGAGCGACTCGCTGAGCCGCGAGATCGTCGGCGCGTAGCTGCGACCGTTGTCATTGAGCACGATCACACATCGTCGGCCCGAGTGGCCGAGGTTGTTGATCGCCTCGTAGGCCATGCCGCCGGTGAGCGAGCCGTCCCCGACGATCGCGACGACCCGACGGTTGCCGCCATGGCCCTGGAGCTCGCCGCGCAGCTCGAACGCGGTGGCGAGGCCGTGCGCGTAGGACAGCGCGGTCGAGGCGTGCGAGCTCTCGATCCAGTCGTGCTCGCTCTCGGCCCTGCTCGGGTACCCCGAGAGCCCGCCGCGCTGCTTCAGATCCTTGAAGCCGTAGCGCCGCCCCGTGAGGAGCTTGTGGACGTAGGCCTGGTGTCCCGTGTCGAACAGCAGCGCGTCGCGAGGCGAGTCGAAGACACGGTGCAAGGCGATCGTGAGCTCGACGACACCGAGGTTGGAGCCGAGGTGGCCGCCGGTCTTGGTGACCGCGTCGACGATGAAGCTCCGGATTTCCGCGGCGAGCTCGACAAGCTGGTCCTCAGAGAGCAGGCGCAGGTCCGACGGTGTCTCGATGGACTGCAGGAGCATTCCGAAGGAGCCTATCGGTGTGGCCGCCGAGGGGTCGCCTGTGCGGGCCGGCGTGGCGCCTCGGTACGCTTCGGGCATGACCACCGCCGAGCTCATCGAGCACGACACCATCGATCGAGTCCTCGCCGAGGCCCTTGCGAGAGGCGGCGAGTTCGCCGAGGTGTTCTGCGAGGACAAGGCCTCGAGCTTCGCCTCGATGGACCAGCGCAAGGTCGAAGAGCTCGGCAACAGCCACGAGCGCGGCGCGGGCGTCCGGGTCGTCGTCGGGGAGACGACCGGCTTCGCGCACACCTCCGACCTGAGCGAGCGGGGACTGCTCGAGGCCGCGCGCACCGCATCGTCGGTCGCGCGAGGTGGCGGGGCGACCACCCCGGTCGCGCTCGGCACGCTCGCCGTGCACCCGGTGCGCGCCCACGTGATCCCTGGCGACGTCGCCAAGGAGCGTCGAGTCGAGCTCTTGGAGGCTGCTGACGACGCCGCGCGGTCCGCGGGATCCTCCATCGCCCAGGTGATGGTCGGCATCGGCGACTCGAGGCGCCAGATCATCGTCGCCAACTCCGACGGCACCTACGCGACCGACGACCTCGTGCGGACTCGGATGAACGTGATCTGCGTGGCGAGCGGCGACACCGGCATGCAGACGGGCTTCGAGCCCATCGCGAAGACGAGCGGGTTTGAGATCTTCGAGCGCGAGGACGTGCCGGCCAAGGCCCGCAAGGCAGCTCGACAGGCGCTCTCCAAGCTCGAGGCCCGCTCAGCACCCGTTGGGGAGATGCCCGTGGTGCTCGCCGGCGGCTCTGGGGGCATCTTGTTCCACGAGGCCTGCGGTCACGGGCTCGAGGCCGACGCGATCCTGAAGGAGGCCTCCGTGTACGCGGGTCGGGTGGGACAGCTCGTCGCGAGCCCGCTCGTCACGCTCGTGGACGACGGCACGATGGACCTCGAGTGGGGTGCGCTCGCGATCGATGACGAGGGGCGCCCCGCCGCGCGCAACGTGCTGATCGAGAACGGCGTGCTCACCGACTACATGTGGGATTGGCTCCAGTCGCGCAAGGGCGCGCGCGCCTCTTCGGGGAACGGCCGCCGTGAGTCCTACCAGTGCCTCCCGATGGTTCGGATGACCAACACGTTCCTGCTCGCGGGCACCGAGGACCCCGACGAGATCGTCGCGCAGACCCCACGGGGCATCTACGTGGCCCAGTTGAGCGGCGGCCAGGTGAACACCGCGACGGGCGACTTCACGTTCGGGACCTCCGAGGCCTACCTCATCGAGGACGGCAAGCTCACCGCGCCCCTGCGCGACTGCCAGCTGATCGGCAACGGCCCCGAGATCCTGGCCAGGGTCGACGCGATCGGCACGGACTTCGCGATGTCACCGGGCACCTGCGGGAAGGACGGCCAGTCGGTGCCGGTCGGCTGCGGCCAGGCAACGATGCGCATCTCGGCGATGACCGTGGGCGGGGCCGCGGCGTGACCGACCTGCTCACACTCGCGACATCGATCGTCGAGCGAGCCGCAGCTGGCGAGCTCCTCGAGGTCTACGCGGCGACAGGGACCGAGACCGAGGTGCGCTCGTACCAGGGCGACGTCGAGTCGCTCACGTCGGCCGCGACCTCGGGAGTGGGCATCCGGGTCCTCGTCCAGGACCCACGAGGCGCGCGCGTCGGCTTCGCGTCGGCGGGCTCGCTCTCGCCAGACGTCATCGACGAGGTCCTGGCCGACGCGCGTGACAACGCTCGGTTCGCCACTCCCGACGAGATGGTCGCGTTCGCCACCCCTGACGGGGTCCCCTTTGCCGAGCTCGTGCTCGAGGACGACGCCTTGTCGAGCGTGCCGACCGACACGAAGATCGCGATGGCGATCGAGCTCGAGCGCATCGCGCGCGCGTCCGACACGCGCGTCCGCCAGATCGACGAAGCGTCCTACGGCGACGCGGTCGTCGAGTCAGCCATGGCGTCGACCACGGGCATCCGGGCCAACACGAGGCGCTCGATGTCGTGGCTCTCGCTCGCCGCGATCGCGACCGCCGGCGGGCGGGACCAGACCGGCTACGCGAGCGCCGCGCGGCGCGGCCCCGACGCCCTCGACGTCGAGGCGACCGCGCTCGAGGCCGTGCACCGCGCCACGAGGATGCTCGGGGCGACCAAGCCCGGCTCGACGCACAGCCCCGTCGTCTTCGACCCTCGCGTCACCGCCACGGTGCTCGCCGTGATCGCCTCGGCGCTCTCGGGCGAGACCGTGACCAAGGGGCGCTCGTTCTTCGCCGACCGGGTGGGCGAGGTCGTCGCCTCGCCGCTCGTGACGCTCGTCGACGACCCGACCGACCAGCGCCACCTCTCCGCGAGCCACACCGACGGCGAGGGGCTGGCGTGCCGGCGCAACGTGCTCATCGACGCGGGCGTGCTGCGGGGCTTCGTCTTCGACACCGTCTCTGCTCGACGCGCGGGCACGGCGTCGACCGGCTCAGCCGTGCGCGGCGGCTATGGCGGCACGCCCTCGGCGGGCTGCCGCGCGCTCCTGCTCGAGCCCGGCGAGCTCGACCCCGAGGCGATCCTCGCTGAGGTCGGTGACGGCGTCTACGTCCAGTCGGTCACCGGCGTGCACTCAGGCGTCAACCCCATCTCGGGCGACTTCTCGGTCGGCGCCGAGGGCCTTCGGATACACGACGGGGTGCTGGGCGAGCCCCTGCGCGAGATGACCGTGGCCTCCACGCTGCAGCGGCTCCTCCTCGACGTCGTCGCGATCGGCAGCGACGTCGAGTGGCTGCCCGGGGTCGCCGCGGGCCAGACCCTCGCGATCAGCGACGCGGCGCTGTCGGGGAACTAGGGCGCTACGCGGACTTCGGCGCGGCTGGCTTTGGGGCGGTAGCCCCCTTCGCACTGTCGCTCGATGCGGGCGCCGCGGTCGACGATGCTGAGGCGCCCGCGTCAGAGGAGCCCGATGAGGCGGGCTGGTTCTTCGCCGAGCTGTCAGTACCGTTCGACGCCGCCGTGGGCTCCTTTGCGGGCGAGCCGCTCTCGTCTTCCTTCGATCCACCCGACGCGGTGCGCGAGGTCGAGGACCGGCTGTCGTTCTTGTAGAAGCCGGATCCCTTGAAGACGATCCCGACCGGCGCGAACACCTTGCGCAGCGTCCCCGCGCACACCTCGCACGTGGTGAGCGCCGAGTCGTGGAAGCCCTGGACGACGTCGAAGGAGCGCCCGCAGGACTCGCAGCGGTACTCGTAGGTCGGCATCGGTCTCCTCGAGACGGTTGGCACTCCTCAGCACCGAGTGCCAATCCTAGCGACCATCAGGGGTGGGACCGGCCCCGTCGTAGACTTCGCGGGTGCCGGACCGCCATCAGCTGCACCTCGACCCGATTGGTGCGCCCTTCGCGCGGGAGGTCGGTCCGTCCGAGGTCTCGCCCCGTCGGGCCATGGCGCGGTGCCGCGTCACGATGCTGCCCGAGACGACCGCGTCGATCGCGTCGAACGCCATCCACAAGGGCGACGTCCTCGGGGCGGCCCGGATAGCGGGCATCCAGGCGGCAAAGCGCGCCGCCGAGCTGCTCCCGATGTGCCATCCCGTGCTGGTTGGCAACGTGTCGGTCAACTTCAACATCGGCGACACCTACGTCGAGGCAGAGGCGCACGTCGACACCGTGGACCGCACCGGTGTCGAGATGGAGGCGCTGACTGCCGCGACGGTCGCGGCGCTGTGCATCTACGACATGTGCAAGAGCGCGGACCGGACCATGGCGATCGAGCACGCCGCGGTCTGGGAGAAGTCCGGCGGCCGCTCGGGGACCTTCCGCCGCCAGATCGACCTCTGAGGACGACCAGCCGCGCGGCTCGGCACCGGCCCTCGGTCGTGACCTCAAGGGTGCGCCTATCGTGGTCCGATCATGGCGAGGTCTGACACGACGCCGCGAAAGGCGAGGGTCGTCGACAAGCAGGAGCGCCAGATCAACCTCGTTCTGGTGCTGCTCAACACGTCCACGCCGCTGGCGCTCTCGCGTCTCCGCACCGACGTCCCCGGCTACGACGGTGGCCCTGACGCGGTGCGCCAGAAGTTCGAGCGCGACAAGCGTGAGCTTCGAACCGCCGGTATCGAGATCCGCTCCGTGCCGATGGACAGCGACGACCAGGTCGGCTACCTCATCGAGCCGTCCTCGTTCTGGCTGCCCGACCTCGGCTTGGACGAGGACGAGGCGCGCGCGCTCGGGCTCGCCGCGGCGATGCTCGGGTTCGGACAAGACGGCGTGTCCCGGGTGCTGCTCGACGCGCCACCGGCGCTGCCCAAGGGCACGCTCGCGTCGCTGCCCGCGCTGCCGTATCTCTTCCGTGCCATCGGCGAACGGTGCGAGGTTGTGATCATCCACAAGGGTCGCGAGCGTCGGGTGGCTCCTGGGACGCTGACCAAGCACGCCGACCGCTGGTACCTCGGCACCGTCGACCTCGAGACGGGCCAGCTCCGCCACTTCAGGGTCGACCGGGTCACGGGGATCCCGAGGGTGAGCCAGCCCGGCACCGGCGCCGTCGACGACCAGGTGCGAGGCGAGCTGCGCGCCGCCAAGCCGTGGGAGTCGGGCCGAGAGGGCCGGCCCGTCAAGGTCCACGTCGACGCCGCGATCGCGAGGTCGGTCCTCACCGAGCTTGCCGAGGGCACCGAGGTCGAGTTCCGCCGCGATGGCTCGGTGGTCGTCACCATGGGGTGGGGACTCCCTGTGCTCGCCCGGAACTGGGTGCTCTCGTTGCTGCACCACGCTGAGGTGCTGGCGCCGAGTCGCGTGCGAGACGAGATCGTCGAGTGGCTCGAGTCGATCCGTGCCGCGCCCCGGTCCGCGCCCGGCGGGATCATCTNNAAACTACACGATGCATCGATCCTCGTCCAGCGCAAACGACATGACGTCTGCACGTCCGACGACGCTCTCAACATCTGGCGGTCCGCGCGCGAGCCTGTGTCGACGACGCCGAGCGCCGCCCAGCGGCTCCTCGCCGTGCTCACGACGCTCGCGCAGCATCAGACGACGTCGCTCACCGAGCTGTCGACGAGGTTCGGGCTGAGCCGCGACGAGATGCGCGCGGCGCTGCTCGAGGCAGCCTGCATGGGCATCCCACCGTTTCTCCACGGCGACCTGCTCGACATCCGCGTGCCGCTCGACGACGAGGAGGGCGACGAGGTGCGCTGGATCGACTCAGGGCTGTTCCGCCCGCAGCTGACCTGGCGCGACGGCTTCGAGCTGGCGGCCTCTGCGCGAGCGTCGCTCGCGCTCGCGGGCGCCGACGAGCATGGCGCCCTCGCCCGCGCCCTCAACAAGCTCGAGGCCGTGACCGGCGCGCACGTCGACATCGACGCGCACCTGCCCCCCGCCCTGACGGCGGTCGAGGCGGCCCTCGCGGGGCATCGCCAGCTGCTCATCACGTACTACTCCGCGTCCTCGGACACCGTCGGGGAGCGCCGGGTCGAGCCGGTTGCGGTTCGAGAGCGGGCGGGCCGCTACTACGTGCTCGCCTGGTGTCATCTCGCAGGTGGCTGGCGAACCTTCCGCATCGACCGCATCGACCAGGTGGCCGACATCGGCGAGCAGACCCACGACGGCACGCCGCCGCCCTTCGAGGACGTCTTCGGCTTCGCCGACGCCGAGCGCGTCGACGTCGCGATCGGCGAGAACGCTGCGTGGCTGGCCGAGACCGACGGTGTCGACCTCGTGGGTGACCTCGCCGACGGGCGGCTCGTGGTCCGGCTCGCCGTGGCCTCGTCGGCGTTCCTGGCGCGCCTGCTCCTCCAGGCCGGCCCCGACGCCGAGGTGCTCGCACCCGACCCCCTCCGGGGCGCCGCGGCCGCCGCGGCGACGCGAGTGCTCGCCCGCTACGAAGCGAGCTAGCAGGACCGGGGCTGCTCGACCGTTGCGAGCGGTGACGGTCAGGGTCCTCGACTACGCGGGCGACGGCACGTACTTCCTCGCGGACCCGGCCCTTGAGCTCGACGGCCTTCGGCGCGACGGACCCGGATCGGTCCTCCGAGGCGACGCCGATCAGCTGGTCGCCGTGGCGCTTGGGCGCGCGCTCGAGGCGCCCCAAAGCGACGGCCGCCGAGCGCTCGACGTGATCGTCGCGGCGCCCAAGGCGGTGAGCGTGCTGCTCGCGACCGAGCCGAGCGACGTCGCGCGGTCCGTCGTGGCGCTCCACGAGCGAGGTGTGGACGCGGCGCTTCGCTACCTGTGCGACGAGGGACTCGGACGACGGGGCTCGCCGGGGACGCCGAGGGCAATCGGCTTCACGCACGGGATCAACCGGATGCTCGATCCGCACCTGCACACCCACGTCGTGCTCTCGCTCCACGATGATCGAGGCGCCCCACTCGATGCACGGTCGGTTCGCGCTCACGGCGGAGCCGCCGACGCCCTGTATCTCGCCACGCTGCGCGACGGCCTGCCCGACGCGGCTCGCCGCGCCTCCTGGGTGACCTCGACGGGCCGGATGCACGTCGACGGCGTGGACCTCGGGCTGCTCGCCGCGACGTCCACGCCCCGAGACCGACGGGGCCGCATCGAGCGCTCCGGCACCAAGTCCCACCCGAGCACCGCGGCGGTCCGCGCGCACTGGGACCGCGCCCTCGCGAGCTTTGAGCCGGTCGAGTGTCCCCTCGAGGCACCCGCACGCACGGGGCGCCTCGACGAGTACGGGTTCGCCGCAGCTCTGGGGGAGGGCCTCGTGGCCCGGCGTCAGGTCGTCCGTGCCTGGGCCACCGCCTGCCGATTCGGCCAGGGCGCCGACGAGGTGCTCGAGTCGGTGCGCCTCCTCGCCCCCGTGCTCACGGGCAGCGTTCGCCAGCCCGCGGTCGTGCTCCGAGACGACGCGGGCGTGCGCGTGCTCGGCTCGCGGCCCCTCGAGCCCGAGGCGCTGCAGTCATGGCTCGTCGGACGCGACGCACTCGACCAGCACCTCGCCAAGGGGTTCTCGCTCGGCCACGTGCTCAACCGTCGGGGCGCCACGGCACGCGAGCGCCTGTCGCTCGCTCGACTCGACGCACTGATCGACACACGTGCTCGGGATCGTGCGTTGCAGGCCCCAGGTGAGGCGAGCCACGGCCGTGCCCTCAGCTGAGGGAACGAGCCGAATCGAACCGACGGTCGAGATGCGCTGGCGTGAGCGTCACCCAGCCAAGTCGGTTCGACGCGTCGAGCGCGAGCGCGTGCCCGGGGACGCCACGTGCGATCTCGTCTGCCGCGAGCCGCGGACGCTCGATGATCGAGCGGGTGACGACGCTGCGGCCGCGGCGCGGACGCGCCACTGAGGTCGTGATCGACTCGTGGCGTCCCGCGAGATGGCTCAACGCGTCGAGCGTGGTGACGTCGGCGATGCCTCGCAGCACGACCGTCGTCGGGAAGAGCGAGAGGAAGCCGTCGGCGGCGGCGCCCCAGCGCACGCGTGCCTGGCTGAGATCCTGGAGGCACCCGAGGACGATCACGCCTTGGCCCGCTCCTTCGCTCACGATGGACGGGAGCGAGGGGAGCGGCGCGACGTTTGCGAGCTCATCGAGCGCGAGCAGCAGCGGTGCGCCGAGGTCGTGTCGGTCGTAGGTCGCGTGCACCAGCGCGTCGAGCAGGCCAGCGACGAGCGGGGCGGTCGCGACTTGGTGCCTCGACGGCGCGACGACGTGCAGCGTGTTGGCGCCCGAGAGGAATCGAGGGATGTCGAGCGGAGGCGCCGACGAGGCGATCCGGGCCGCGTCGGTCCGCCAGGCGCCGAGGACGCCGGCGGTCGTGGACCAGATGCCCGACAGCTCCCGGTCCTCCGTGGCCAGCAGGCCGCCCAGTGCGGCGGGTGCCTGGTGGGCCTCGCCACGTTGACGCACCAGGATGGCCAGGGCGTCGGCGCCTTCGCGCAGGTCGACCCATCGGGCGAGGGCACCGACGCCGGACCCCTCGAGGGCCGCTGCGTGGAGCAGGGGCGCGAGCAGCGCGCCGGCGCGCTCGGACCAGTGGTCGGGAGCCCCCGCGCCGCGCGCGCGGAGGCGCGACGCATCGACCATCGACGACGCGGTGAGCACCGCGCCGTCCCATGTCGATGCGGCGTCGATCGGCGACCACCCGATGCGTTGCACGGAGTCGGGACACTCGACGGTCCCGCTCGGATCGAACATCGTCACGTGCCCCGAGCGAGCACGCCGTGCCGAGGTCGCTCGCAGCACGTCGTCCTTCGTCGAGGTCGTGACAACCGCCCCATGGGCGAGCAACACGTTCGGAATCAGCAGCGAACTTGTCTTGCCCGAACGCGTCGGTCCGAGCACGAGTGTGCTGCGCTGTGCGCCGCTGAAGACGCTCCTTGTTCCTGCGCGACCGAGATACACGCCTTGGTGTGCATCGACCACAGCCACAACGGTCGGGCCGCAAAATCGCAAATGCTTGACATGGGTGTGTCAACCGAGTGGACTTTGTAATGGTCATTCCTGCGGAGGGGACTATTGATGACACAAGGGAGACGACGCGAGTTGCACGTAGTGCGAGTTGCACGCCGTTGCTGTCGGGCGAAGTGCTCCAGTGTTGCTATTCCTTCGATGGAAGGACCGCGGTCTGCGACCGTGACGTGTACTGCCGGGTGGCAGGGTGCGCGCGGGCTCGAGGCCAGTTCAGTGCATCTGGTGCAGCAATGCGGAGCTCGAGTGCCGATGGCACTGGGGGTGCCGCAGGCTCCACCCTGCGTTACCAGGAAACCAAGGAGGACATTGTGGCGATAGCCGCAAAGAAGGCCACGGCCAAGAAGGCCCCGGCCAGAAAGGCCGTCAAGAAGCGCGCGACAAAGAAGAGGGCTCCGGCCAAGAAGACCACCGCGCGCAAGACGACGGCCCGGAAGACCACGGCCAAGAAGGCAGTCAAGAAGCGCGCGGTCAAGAAGACCGCGGCTCGCAAGACCGCCAAGAAGGCCACGGCCAAGAAGACCGGGGCACGCAAGACGACCGCCAAGAAGGTCGCCAAGCGCCGCCCGGCCAAGAAGACAGCCGCTCGCAAGACGACGGCTCGCAAGACGACGCGCCGCAGGACCACCAAGAAGGCGGCCAAGCGCGCCTAGTGCAATGTGCTGCGACTTCGCAGCGGGCATCTAGGACAGGGGGACCCTACGGGGTCCCCCTGTTTCGTTCCCCGAGACTGGCGAGGTCCTCAGGCTCGTCAACGTCGAACGCGAGGTCGTCGCGATCGAGGACCCACGTCGCCACGCTGCGCCGCTCGCACTCGGCGAGGTGCGCGCGCAAGGAGTCGCGACCGAATCGCATCGTGAAGCCGCAGACGGTCGGGACGCGCAGCAGGTTCGTCCCGGTGTGCCGGCGGTCCGGTGCGATCGTCACGCCGTCGAAGTGCTCGAGCGCGCCGATGCCCGACGCCGTCGGCAGGTCGCCGTGCACGACGGTCACGTAGGCGGCGCCACGGTCCGCGAGCGACGCGACGCCTGCCTCCACCGCGCCGTTCAGCCCGAGCCCCGGCGTCCAGCACACGAGCGCGCCGTGCGCTTCTGCAAAGTCGGCGACGTCATGGTCGTCGCACGCGACGCACACGGGCAGCGGGTGCGCGGCACCGAGCACATGTGCGGCCATCCGTCGAACGAGGGCCGTTCGCTCGGCATCGTCGAGGACGTGCTCGAGCCGTCGCTTTGCCGCCCCGAATGCCTTGATCGGCACGAGCACCCACCGGTCGGCGGCCGCTCGGCCAGCCACTTCGGTGTGCACCCGCGAAGGCTACAAGTCGTCGACCGGCCCCCGCGTCGTACGATCGCGCCGTGTCCCGACCGATGTGCGTGCTCGGGGCCGGCTCGTGGGGCACCGCACTGGCGGCCCTCGCCGCCGATGAGGTGGTCCTCTGGTGCCGCCGCGACGAGCTCGCCGACGAGATCAACGCTTCGCGGCGCAACGCCCGGTACACGGGCGACATGCGGCTCCCCGACAACGTCGCCGCGACCGCGTCGCTCGAGCAGGCCTGCCGTGGCGCCGAGATCGTGCTCGTCGCGGTGCCGAGCGTCGGGTTCCGCACGGTCGTCCAGACCGCCGCCCAGTTCGTCGAGGGCGACGCAGTCCTCCTGAGCCTCACGAAGGGACTGGAGCGTGGCACGCACGCCACGATGACCGAGGTGCTGTTGGCGAGCTCGCCGTACTCGCCGGTCGGCGTGCTCACGGGTCCCAACCTGGCAAAGGAGATCGCGCTCGGGATGCCCGCGGCGAGCGTGGTCGCGACGGCGGATCCGAGGGCCGCGATGCTGGTCCAGGCACGACTGCACGGCCCGCGGCTGCGCGTCTACTCGAGCAGCGACGTGGTGGGCTGCGAGGTGGCAGGCGTCACGAAGAACGTGCTCGCGATCGCCGCCGGCGTCTCGGACGGGCTGGGGTTCGGTGACAACACGCGAGCGACGATCATCACGAGAGGACTCGCCGAGATGAGCAGGCTCGCCGTGGCGATGGGAGGGCACCCCGCGACGGTCAGCGGCCTCGCTGGCGTCGGCGACCTCGTGGCGACGTGCACGTCTGACCGGTCGCGGAACCGCCGCGTCGGCATCGCCCTGGGCGAGGGCTGCTCGCTCGCCGAGGCGCTCCAGTCACTCGGCGAGGTCGCAGAAGGCGTCGTCAGCGCCCAGCCGCTGCTGGAGCTGGCCACCGCGCACGGCGTCGAGCTCCCCATCTGCGACCAGGTCGCCGCCATGGTCGCTGGCACCTCCACGCCAGCCCAGGCGCTCGCCGCGCTGACGGCGCGTCCCGCGCGCGAAGAGCGAGATCGTGCGATGAGGGGCGAGCCCCGTGACTAGCGCTCCTTGGCGGGCGCGAGTCGGAGCGTCGCGATGCCGTGCGCGCGCACCTCGAGGGATCCCTCGAACTCGCGGAGCATCGTCCCGCGGAGGTCGACCTCCCAGCCGCGACGTGCTTCGACGCTGACGACCGCGGGGACATCGGAGGGATTGAAGACTCGCAGCTCGGTGAGGCCGTCGACGACCTGGATGCTCGACAGTTCGGCGCCGGTGAGGAGCAGCTCGCACCCCGAGTCGGCTCGCCCGCCGCCGCCAGCCGCAGTGGTCACCTCGAGCGGGGCGAGCACGTCGTCGCACAGCCGCCACGGGTCCTCGCAGTCGATCGCGATCGCGTACTGCGCCTCGATCCGCGTGCCGACGAGCTGGAGCCCCTCGACCGGCGTGAGCGGCCCGGCGGGCATTGGGCGCATGGCCATGCCGAGCCGAGAGAGCATGCCCGTCGAGCGCAGCAGCGTGATCGCGAGCTCGTGGCCGACGCCGTTGCGGACGTCGGTCACCTCGTACTCGTGGAGGCCGAGGTGCGCGATGGTGACGCGACCGGCGGTCACGAATCGCCGCGACGGGAACGTCGGGAGCCCGAACTCGTCCGGTCGCCCCTCGGCCGTCAGGCCGCGCAGCACGGTGCCGAAGGCGCACTCTGCGACCGATCCCGGGGCCGGCGCGACTGTCGGATGGTGCACGCGCAGGCGGTGGTCGCGTGCGGGGTTGACGAAGCTGGTCGTCACGCGCACGGCCCCCTCGTCGGCGAGCACCTGGAGCGTCGTGGTCACCGCGACGTGCACCGAGCCGGTCCTGCGCTGCGTCGAGGTCTCAACGAACTCTGGCCACGAGTACTCCGAGTGGATGACGCAGCTCGCGCGAACGGGGCCGCGCTCGGTCACCTCGACGCGGACGGACGTCGGCCGGTCGACGACGGTGTCGCTGCCGGGCGGGGAATAGTTGTACGAGTCGCCGAGGTCCCCGACGTCGACGAGCCGGCCGAACCCCCCGTGGCCGTCGATGCTAAAGGTGCCGGTCTCGGCGTCGACGCTGACGGTCAGGAGGCCGTTGCCGATCACGCTGCCGTCGTCATCCGCCACGGCGGGGTGTGCGAGCGCGGCCGGCTTGAAGCGAGCCCACCCGAGGCCCTCCACAGAGGTGGCCCTCGCGAGGACCCTGCGAATGGCGGGCTGGTCGAGCCGGACGCGGACGGTGGCTGCCGGATGCGCGCCGAGCAGCGCCGCGAGTCGCTCTCGAGCATCGTCGAGCCGGACGCCCGGGCGCTCGAAAGGCCCGACCTTTACGGTGAGGACGATCTCGTCGTCGTTCAACGCGACGTTGACCTCCTCGATCCACGCGTCGTCGTCGAGGCGCGGTCCTTGGAACATGCCGAGCAACGTCCGGGCCGTGCCGGTGTCGAGGACCAACTCGCCCGGCAACGACGTCCTCTCGCTCATCACCTGGACCCGATCGAGGTCGAGGTCGTCGCCGAGGAGCACCAGCTCGACCATCCCCGCACGCGGACGAGCCCGCGCGTTCGCGACCACGTACCCGCTCGATTGCATCGACGCGCCGAGCACCTTGAGGGCCGAGCCAGCGACCCCGTCGGCGATCGCGCGTGCCTCAGCGAACCGGTGGAGCACCGCACTGACGACGTCATCGACGCTGCACGCACAGATCGAGTCGTGCGCGGCATTGCGGATGACCTCGCGCCACGCGATGTCGAGGAACGAGCTGGGCCAGTCGGTGGAGGGCACGAACAGTGCAGCGAGCGGCTCGGCCCTGTGCTCGAGTGCGTGCTCGACGTGTGCCGCGGCTCGCTTGACGTCGACGCGGTTCGACGCGACGCCCATGAGCACGTTGGCGCGGTAGCCGCTGCGCAGCTCGCCCTCCCACACCTCCAGGCCGTCCCTCGGCGCTCGGTCCAGGTGCTCGCGCAGGCTCGAGATCACGAGCTCGTAGTCGTCCTGGATCGCGTTCGCCTCTGCCACGACCCGTCCGAGCCATGGCTGGGGCGGGAGGTGGTCCGAGCCGTTCATGAACAGCACGTCGCCATGGATGAAGGTGGAGAAGGTCTCGACGTGGTCACGCACCCGGCCCACGACGGCCTTGGCGTCGTTGGGCAGCGAGGCCCCGCTGCCATAGCCGTCCACCAGGTACTCGGCGCGAACCGAGCTGCCGTCGGGGGAGCGCCACAGGAATGCTGTCGCGGTGACGTCGCTCGGTACCCCTCGCCAGACGACCGCGTCCTTGAAGCCCGCGAGCCGAAGGATCTGGGGCATCTGGGCGATATGGCCGAACATGTCCGGGAGATAGCCGATCTCGGTGACGCCGCCGAATGCCGCACCCCTGCGGATGCCGAGCTGCAGGTCTCGGATGATCGTCTCAGGCGAGACCAAGAACTCGTCCATGAGGATGTACCACGGCCCGATGCTCAGCCGTCCCGCCGCGACGAGGCGGCGGAGCCGGTCCTCGTTCTCTGGCCGGACCTCGAGGTAGTCGTCGATCACCGCCAACTGGCCGTCCAGCAGGTACCGCGCGTAGGAGGGATCCGACTCGAGGAGGTCGAGGAGGGCATCCAGGGTCTCGACCAGGCGGAGGCGGAACGTCTGGAACGGCTCGTGCCACTCTCGGTCCCAGTGCGTATGGGGGACGACAGCGACTCTGCGGCTGGGCATCCGGCCAATGTAGGACGCCCCGGCGCCGCACCATGACGGCGCCCGGCCCGGCCCGCATGCCGGGTGGACGAGCCGAGGACACCAGCGGGGACGACCGCGGGTCGTAGTGTCATCGCGAGACGCCGTGGAACCATCAGTCGCCCCTCCGAACGCCCCGACCGCGCGCCCTACACCCGACCTCGCCGTCGAGATGGAGCTGCTCGCCGCGGGCCACCACCTGGTCGCCGGGATCGACGAGGTGGGTCGGGGCGCCTGGGCCGGACCGCTCTACGTCGGCATCGTCACCATCGATCGCGCGACAGCACCGGTGCCCGAGGGGACTCGGGACTCCAAGCTCATGACGCCAAGGGCGAGAGAATCGCTGTGCCCCGAACTGGAGGCATGGTGCGTCGGTTGGGGGATAGGGATCTCCTCGTCGAGGGAGATCGACAACGTCGGCCTCACGCGGGCGCTGCGCCTCGCGGTTGCTCGCGCGATCGCCTCGCTGCCGAGCCGGCCCAGCGCCGTCATCGTCGACGGACCGATTGACTTCGTGACGCCGGGGCTCAAGAGACGATCCGAGCCGATCCATGTTCGCAGCATCGTTGCCGCGGACAGATCGTGCGGCACGGTGGCGGCCGCTTCGGTGCTGGCAAAGGTTGCGCGCGACAGGACGATGTCAGCGCTCGGACGCCGTCACCCTGACTACGGGTTCGAGCAGCACAAGGGCTACGGCACTGGCGCGCACGCGGCGGCCGTCGAAGATCTTGGGCTCCTTTCGGGCGTGCACCGCCAGTCCTGGTCGATCGCACCGACACGCCGTAGCACCGAGTGCACAAACCTCATCGCGGAAGGGGCAATTGCGCCAAATTCAATTAACCAATGGTGATCTTCGCTGCCCTGATTCGACGTGGCTTCCTCAATCCAGAGAAGGAAAGCGGATCGATCCTCTGGTAAGTAATTTCTGGTGGGCCTGCACAGATTGGGTGGCTTGCCTCGCCTATAGTCCCCTCACTCGGCGAACTTCATCGGCGAGTGACATGGGAGAGCGCCGGCAGAGCCGGTGCAGAGGAGGCATCACATGCAATACCGAAGCATCCGGCGCCTCGTGGGGACGGGCCTTGTGGCCGGCGGACTCACGATGGGCGCCCTCGCGGTTCCGGTGGCGGCCGGCGCGGCGACGCATTCGAGCGTGAGCTCGAGGGCGACGTCGACGATTAACATCCCATTGGGGCCGGGGTCCACTGTGCAGAGCGTGTTCCCGTTCTACTCGGCCAACACGTGCCTGACAGTGAACATCGACTACTGGAACCTGTTCGACCGTCCAGGTCTTTGGTTCGGACTCGGATCGAGCATCTCGCTCATTCCTTCCCTGTCCCCGTTGACGGCAACCGTCAAGGACGTCGGGCCCAACACGGTCGCAACCGTCACGTCTAAGGGTTGGCTCTGGTCAAACGCGGCCGGCAAGCTCTACAAGATGACGTCTCGCGACATCATGTTCTGGCTCAACATGGACAAGGCAACCGGCACGCACGCAGAGCAGCAGCAGGGCAACGTCGCCTGCGGCTACGTCCCAGGCTTCGGCCTTCCGGGCGAGGCTCTCGCAGCCACTGCCTCTGGGCAGACCGTGCACATCACGTTCAAGGGTCATGAGAACCCGTTCTGGGTCCTGTACAACCAGATCTCCCAGATCGACCCCATGCCCTACGTCTGGGACATCACCCACAACGGTGCTGCGCCTGGCTCTGGTCACTGCTCGACCGAGAAGTACTCGACCGTCGCGCGGGGCTCTGGCCCGTGCCTGGCTGTCTTCAACTACCTGAACGGTCTTCGGATCAGCAACGCGCTGTGGTCATGGGCCGACGGTCCGTACCGTCAGCAGTCCGCTGGCTACAGCAGTGGCAAGCCCACGGGCAACAACGTCCTGGTCGCGAACACCCACTACAGCGACAAGGCTGACAGGGTGCACGCGGTCAAGAGGATTGTGTACTTCCCGGAGGCCACTACGGCCGCCGAGTTCGCACAGCTTCAGGACTACGGGCACGGTGGTAACGCGATCACCTTCGGTTTCGCCGACGGGACCGACGTTGCGCCTTCGCCGGGACCAGGCAAGGCCGGTGCGAACATCAAGCCGAACATGGGCAACTACAGGACGGTTGGCAGTGTTGACTTCGGTGCCTTCTACTTCATGTTCAACTTCGACAACACCAACTCGACGTACCAGACCTCTGGGCCGCTCCCGTTGTGGGCAAAGTTGAACAACCAGTTGTACTTCCGGCAGGCGTTGCAGGAGTCGATCAACCAGCCTGGCATCATCGCGCACCGCCTGAATGGGTACTCGCTTGACACCTACTCAGCAGTGCCGGTCGAGCCACCCAACAACTACTCGAAGGGCATCAAGAACCCGTTCCCGTTCAACACGAACAAGGCCAAGGCGCTCCTCAAGGCGCACGGTTGGGACTCGGCGCCGGCTGACGTGGGCAAGTTCCCTGCGGTCTGCGACATCTCCGCCGGCAACGGTTGTGGCTCTTCTGGGTTCGCAATCCCGGCTGGCTCACAGTTGACGTTCAGCATGATCTTCCCATCGGGTGACGCGGCCTTCACCAACCAGGTTGGCGACGAGGCGACCACGATGGCGGCGGCTGGCATCAACATGTCGCTGAACCCCCAGCCGGCGAGCACAGTTGCTCCTGACTGCTTCGGTGGCGCTGGCGAGTGGCAGGTTTGTGGTTACGGTGGCTGGCTCTACGCACCGGACTTCTTCCCGAGTGGTGAGGTTCTCTTCGGAATCGGTGCAGGCTCCAACTCTGGTGGCTACTCCAACGCCGAGATGAACGGACTGCTTCACGCAACCACGGACAACGGGAAGCTGGCGCTGAACGGGATTTCCCCCAAGTACCACACCAGCTACGCGGAGTACACCGGCACGGACCTTCCGTTCCTGTGGCAGCCGACTCCAGCTGGGTTCACCGAGCAGTTGAGGTCGGTCAAGGGCGCACTGCCCAACAACCCAATTGGTGACTTCAACCCGGAGACCATCACGGCGATCTAGTAAGTCGATCGTCAGACGCGAGGCAACTCGCAGCGAAGGACCCCTCGCCCTCAAGGGCGAGGGGTCCTTCGCAATTGAGGTCAAGGATCTGATCGCTCGAGATCTTGTTGTGACGCTCCGCCGTTGGCTTGAGTCGTTGGCTTCTGATCCGATTCCGACTGCCGGTTTCGAGGACCGACCGCGCGTCGTGGGCGCGGAGCCGACCGAATTCGATGGCGCGCTGCAGCGCGGCTGCGAGCACCTCGGCGCCGGGTGCAGCAACGGAGGCAGCACAGCTTGTCGAGGTAGCCAGCCAACGTCGTCGCTCCGACGGTCGTTCTGGGTGCGACGTGGCAGCGCCGTCGCGCGCACTTCGCCCGCAACCCTGCTAGCCACCGTGCCCAAGCCGTCGCCGAGAAAGGTCGCCGCCGCGTTCCGGACCGTGTCCGCCCAGCCCACATGAGGAAGCGTCGGCCCACCGGGACGAGGTCGCCGGCCAGCTCGCTGACCGGCTCCCGAAGGCCACGGCATGCATGCACGCCCGCAAAGGCCGACATGCTCGCATTCACCGGTTCTCGCTCGATCGTTGGCGGAAGATGAGTTCGAACAACCGCTCGAGCCGCTCAACAAGGAGACCTAGCGTGGCACCAAGGTCGTCGGCATCTTCGCCAACGGCGAGGCAGCGATCCCGTCTCGTCGCCGCCGTCCTGGGATCGTCACGACGAGTGGGTCGTCGCCCGCCGCCACCTGACCGAGACACATCGATGGCGCAGCTCCGCGCGTCACGAAGACTGATCCCGTTCACGTTGTCGAGCTCACGCCTGGCGACTGAGCCATACCGAGTAGATCGACAAAGAACCGAACCAGACCACGGGACTCCACCACCATGATCCTCCCCAGAGATCGAGACCCCCGCTCCATCTCCATCCGCCGTGGGGGGACGCTTACGGACTCTCCGACCATCGGCTCTGGCTTGTGGGCTGCCGCGTCCGCGGAGCACGTCCTGCACCTCTTCGGGCCAGCCCTCGGACCCGTGCCCGCGCGAGGCGAACGAGCAGATTCGAGAGTGGGCGTGCGGCGAGATCCGGATGTCTCAGTCCCGAGCGACAGGTGGCCATGCCATGGCTGCGGAGCCGCTCAATATGTCGCACATGCTGCCGGCCAGGCGGCAGGTGGCGCACGTCGCCGCACACGAACTTGGTACTGCGGCCGTCGCGGTCAAGGCCGTGCGCGCGGCGGCCCCCGGTCGGATTGGTGAGAGCGCCGGCAGGCTCGAGTGCCGTTGGCAGCGCGAACAGCTCACGGATGTGATTCGCGAGTCGTCCCAAAGGAACAGCGATTGCACAACGAGGTCTGCTGTTCGGTCTTCGACAGTTGACGGGCGAGACGGGTTGTCTGCACTGCCCAACAAGCTCGAAGCGTCCGACAGCCCCGAATGTCGACCACGACCGCCCTTCGCCGGCCGTCGTGTCGTCGTTAGAACGTCGAAGTCGGCGGCGGGCACAGTGACCGGGGGCCGTTCGCGGGTGTCATTAGGGGGCTGCTCAGTGGCTCCAAAGCTCGGTCACCGAGTTGCCGCCGTGGTTCATCACCCAAAGGTGCGTGCCGTCAAAGGTGACGCCGAAGGGGCTGCTGAACCCGTAGGACCCGCCAGAAAGGGTGATGCCCCAGGTGCACAACGTCACGAGGATGCACGCGACGGGGGAGCCTGCTGCGCCTGTCGCTCCCTGGGCTCCCTGGATGCCCTGGATGCCCTGGGCTCCCTGGATGCCCTTTGGCCCGACCGCATTCCAGCTGACGGCCTTGAAGCCCGTCGAACAGGTGTGCGCACTTGTCGAGACATTCGACAGCGCCCCCCTTGTGCAGGCAGGCGTGGAACGTCGTCGAGGACGTACCAGACGCAGCGGCCGAAACCGCGAGACCTGCCCCGAAGGCTGGGATGGATAGCAATACGGCGACCGTCCAGCTTGGACGCTTGCGAATCAACATGAGGAGTACCCCCTACTGGCAATGCGGCTCCCCAAGGAAGCTCCCAGGGGACGGCGGGAGTCCCCCAGACTCATGCGCGCTGGCTCTTGCGACTGCGATCGGGCGTGGACCTCAAAATCCTTAGGGATGTGTCAGGTTCTGCCGCGAGGCGTCGACGACGGCCGTGGTCGTCAGCGCGTGCAGACCCCGCTCAAATCCGGTGCGTCCAGCAGCTCGGACGCCATGAGTACAAAGGAGTAGTCATTACCTAACCGAGCGAAAAGCTCACGACAGCCAGCCGGTGGAAGTCCGGTCCGGGGAGAAGCCAAGTTCCCTGGTAGTGAAGCTCCCGGCGTTGGTCGAGATGCCAGCGGCGAAGCGGAGTGAATCAACTTGTCGGTCCGAAACATGAAGTGAAGCTTGCAGCGTCGTCAAGCGGATCTGCGAAAGCAGGTATAGAGAGAGCCGAGCCTGTCGGAAATGGGCGAAGGCCATGGAAGGCATCTATGAGCTTGGAGCGGATGCCGAAGAACTCTCCGGCGTATGGAGCGTGGAACGTCAAGAAGGTTGCCGTGGGAACTGGAGAGGCCCTCCTCGGCCCGTGTCCTGCGGGGATACGGAGCGCGTGTGTCTATAACCGGTGACCCCGGGAAGTGACAGATAGCCGAGAGGGAGTCGGAGGGGGTCGTAGTAGTGACGACGGTTGGGACAACACAACCCACCCAGAGCGAAGGGCCCCTGCTTCACCGGTGCACGACGAAGGAGGTGAGGAGCGCTGATGAGTGCCGAGCAATCGGCTAGGACCGTCAGACAGGCCGATGGCCTGGACCCCGTTCGAGCCCTCCAACGCGTGCTCTACCGCAGTGCCAAGCAAGAACCAGAGCGTCGGTTCCATGCCCTCTACGACAAGCTCGCCCGCAGCGACGTGATGTGGCGGGCATGGGTCGACGTGGCCACCAACCAGGGTGCCCCCGGTGTCGACGGCGTCACCATCGCCGCCATCACCGACGGGGGTCCAGAAGGGGTGCGCCGGTTCCTCGACGGCCTCGCCGCCCAGCTCCGGGAGAAGTCCTACCGCCCGAAGCCTCTGCGGCGGGTCCGGATCCCCAAGCCGGGCAAGCCGGGGGAAACCCGGCCGCTCGGCATTCCCTACGGTCACCGACCGGGTGGTGATGGCGGCGGCGAAGATCGTCCTCGAGACCAGTCTTCGAGGCGGACTTCTACGCCCCAGAGCTTCGGCTTTCGGCCGAAGCGCTCCGCTCACCAGGCTCTCGACGCCGTCCGACTGGCGGCCAACAGGGGCTGCGGTGTGGGTGCTCGACGCCGACATCAAGGCATGCTTCGACGAGATCGACCACGACGCCCTCATAGGCGAGGTCGAGCGCCGGGTTGATCGACCGGCAGATGTTGAAGCTGCTGCGCAGCTGGCTGCGAGCAGGGGTGTTCGAGGGCGGGATCATCTCCGACACGGAGTCGGGAACCCCGCAGGGCTCACCCATTTCGCCGTTGCTCGCCAACATCGCTCTTCACGTCCTTGACCGGGCGTGGCGGGCGGCGGGGCCACGAGCGGGTGTCCTGGTCCGTTACTGCGACGACTTCGTCGTGCTGTGCCCCACCGAAGAACGGGCCAAAGCAGGCTCGGGACCTGGCGGCGGTGACGCTGGCTCCGATCGGGCTGCGTCTGCATCCCGACAAGACCAGGATCGCCTGTCTCTATCAGGGCAAGGAGGGGTTCGACTTCTTGGGCTTTCATCACCGCATGAGGGAAGTCCTCGGAAGCGAAAGGGTCGCTACTACCTACAGAAGTGGCCTTCGTCCTCGGGCCATGGCCTCCATCAAGGCCAAGGTTCGGGATCGGACCCCACGGGGCTACGCCGGGCGTGACCTGGCCATCGTTGTCGAGGAACTCAACCCAGTGCTACGGGGCTGGGGCGCATACTTTCGTCACGGCAACTCGTCGCGGAAGTTCAGCGCTCTCGACGGCTACGTCCACGAACGCTTGGCCAAGCTGGCGAGCGTCAAGCACGGCATCTCGGGACGGAACTGGACCACCCGCTTCACTTACGAGTGGCTCACGACGCTCGGGATCTACCGGTTGACGGGAACGGTGCGCTACTGGAGTGCGAATGCCTGACGGTGAACGGTGTCGGAGAGCCGTGTGCGGGAGAACCGCATGCACGGTTCGATAGGGGGCTGCTGGGGAGGTGACGACCACGGCGGGCCGGACACAACGCACCTGCGCGGGAAACCGACAGGACTGAGCCCGACCGTCCTACCGTCGCTCGCCGAACCAGTGGCCTACCTGACAAGTGCCGGATTGGCGGCGTTGACGACGCGATCGCTGAGATCGTTCACACTGGTCGTCGCTTTGGACCACCTGGGTCCAGTATGGATTCCAGCAGCACGAGCGAGGTGCGCGGAACCGTGACCTGCGACTAGCGCTCCTGGAGGCGGACCTCGAAGGAGTCACGCAGGGCATCGCCGATGTAGTTGGTTGACAGCACAAAAAGGATAAAGATGAATGCGACCGGCCAGAGGGTCCACCACCACCCCTGCTCGAATCCGCTCGAGGCGCTCTGAATCATCGTGCCCCAGTCGTAGTCAGGCGGCCGGAGTCCAAGTCCAAGGAATCCAAGCGCCGACAGCGTGAGTACCGCATCGCCAAGCGCGAAGGTTCCTGCGGTCACCATCGTGGAGACCGCATTGGGTAGCACGTGACGCCACATCACTCGTCGCCCAGTCGCACCCATGGACCTCGCCGCCTGCGCGTACTCGCGATTCCGGAGGAGCTGTGCCTCTGAACGCATGAGTCGCGCGACGCCAAACCAACTGGTGAAGCCAATCACCCCGATGAGGCTCCAGAGACCCTGTCCATAGATCGTGATGACGAGTAGGAGGAGGTAGAGGACCGGAATCGAGAGGAACACGTCGTCGAACCGCATCAGCACAGAGTCGAGCCAGCCGCCACGGTAGCCAGCGACGATGCCGTAGGCGGTGCCGACGGTCATGGTGACGAACGCCGACAAGAGGCCGATCATCAGGGAGAACCGCCCCGCGTACGCCAAAAGGCCGACGTTGTCGAAGCCCCCAGTGCAGCCGAGCCAGTGCGCCGCGTTGGGCGCGGCATTCCCCGGGTTTCCTGTGACGCTGCCGATCGGCAGGTAGCACGAACTTCCGTAGTCAGCCCCGGCCGTAGCCCAGTAGTGCTGTGGGTACAGCTGCGGAACGACGATGCACAGCATCACCACGAAGAAGATGTACAGGCATGCGCCCACGGCGAGCTTGTTCTGCATGAACACTCGGAACATCTGGATGAAGATCGAGCCGCTACCGCGTACCTCTCCACCGTCGGCCAACGTGCCGTGCTCACTGGCGACCGCGGTCCCCTCGACGTGCAGCTGGCTGACCGCCGGCTCGATCTCGACGTGGGACATCGCCGTTAGATCCGCGCTCCGAGGCGGATCCTCGGGTCGGCCGCCGCGGTCAAGACGTCCGCAAGGAGGTTTCCGACGACCGTGAGCACGGCCGTGAAGAGCGTGATCGCGAGCACCGTGTTGAAGTCACCCATCTCGACGGATTGGACGGCGAGGAGGCCCATGCCTGGGAAGTTGAAGATGTCCTCGACGATGAGGGCGCCGCCGATGATTGCGGGCAGTGTGAGGCCAACGATCTGAAGAAGTGGGATCACCGAAGGCCGCAGGACGTGGCGGAACAGCACTCGGGCGGGACTCGCACCCTTTGCGCGTGCCGTCCGCACGTAGTCCTGCACGAGGGTGTCGAGTGCCGAGCCTCGCATGTACCGGCTGAGTCCACCGATCGAGAGGAACAGGATCGCGGCGAAGGGCAGTAGGAACTGGGTCCAGTTGTGCAACATGAAGCCCGGGAACTGGGACGGCGATTGCTGCTGGGCGAGTGGGTTCACCCCGACTGTCCCGATGTGCAGCTTGATTGCGAAGTAGAAGGCGAGGAGGATGCACACGAGGACCGCTGGCGTCGAGTACAGAACGTAGACACCAGTGGTCATTATGTGGTCGTAGGGCTTGTTGCGGCGCATTGCTTGCGTCAGACCAATTGGAATCGCTATCAGGATCGAGGCGATCGTCGGAATCGTGACGAGCCACACCGACCGCCAGATGTTGCCACCGAGGACCTCATTGACCGTGACGGTGTGGTACCGATTCGAGTTTGTGTAGGAGATCCCGAAGTTGCCGTGCAGCACACCATCCAGCCATGACCAGTACCGCTCGTAAATGGGGCGGTACAGTCCGTGCTGCGTCGCCCATATGTGGTACGCCGTCGATCCGGTGCGGTTGTGCCCGAGAACTTGGATCGCAAGCGCAAGCGGCGAGAAGTACAGCGTGGGAAGGAAGAAGGTGATCATCGACACGCCGAGCAGGATGAAGATGCCCTGGACGAAGCGTCGCAAGAGATAACGCATCGATCAAACCTACCAGCCGTGCACTTGATCCTGTGGGGCGGGCCAGCGTTCGAGACCCCGGTTGTTGCTCACAGCAGTGGCACCGAGGCGGTCGTGGCCTCGATGGCAACGGTGGTGCGAAGGGGGTGGTGACAGGCGACGATGTGGCCAGATGAGACCTCCGAAGGTGGCGGCACTTCTGCGGCACACACCTCGGTGGCGGCGGGGCAGCGGGTTCTGAACCTGCAGCCAGAGGGGGGGTGGATCGCACTTGGCAGCTCGCCGGTGATCTTGTTCTTCCGCGTCTTCGCCAGCACCGGATCTGCGATCGGAACCGCGTCGAGCAGCCCTTGTGTGTAGTGATGGGCGGGCTCGGAGAAGACCTGTTTCGCGGGACCGACCTCGACGAGTCGACCGAGGTACATGACGCCGATTCGATCCGCGATGTGACGCACGACAGCCAAGTCGTGGCTGATGAAGATGTAGGAGAGCCCGTGCTCGTCTCGCAGGTCCTCCATCAGGTTCAGGATCTGGGCCTGAATCGAGACGTCGAGTGCGGAGACCGGCTCGTCGGCGATGACCATCTTCGGTCGGACCGCCAGCGCTCGCGCGAAACCGACGCGCTGACGCTGGCCACCGGAGAACTCGTGCGGGTAGCGGTCAACGGCATCGGCGGGGAGACCGACCTCGCCGAGAAGCTCGAGCACGCGCGCAAAGCGGGTCTTGTTCGTGCCCTCAGCTTGGATCTCGAGCGGCTCTGCGATGATGTCGCGGATCCGTTTGCGCGGGTTGAGCGAGGCATAGGGGTCTTGGAACATCATCTGGCGCAGCTTCGCGTCCGCCACCTTTGCCTTGTGTCCGGAAAGACCTTCTGGGCGACCTGCAAAGACGATCGAGCCCGACGTCGGCGTCTCGAGCCCGACGACGAGCCGACCGATGGTTGTCTTCCCGCAACCTGACTCGCCCACAAGCCCGAAGGTCTCTCCCTGGCCGATCTCGAAGCTGACGTTGGCCACTGCGCTCACTGCCAGGTGCTCGCCCCCAGGAACGAGGCGCTTTGACTTGATGGGGAAGTCCTTCACCAGGTTCGTGACGGTGAGGAGGGACTCCCGGGTCGCCGAGTCCCTCACGTCGTCGTCCTTCGTCAATCCGGCAACCGAGGCACCGATTAGCTCCGGCCCGTCCACGGGGTGATAGCAGGCGTAGACGTGCCCGTCGTCACCTCCAAGCTGGGGTTCGACGGCGGTGCACTCGTCCGTGGCGAACCTGCAGCGCGGAGCGAAACGGCAGCCGACGATCTCCTTGGAGAGGTCCGGCGGCAGGCCAGGGATCGTCAACAGTCGCTCGGTGTGCTCTGCGTCGATTGAAGGCACCGAGGACAGCAGTGCTCTCGTGTAGGGGTGGCGCATCTGCTTGAAGATCGGCGTCGTCGGACCCTCTTCGGCCTTGCGGCCGGCGTACATGACGACGACACGGTCCGTACGTCCCGCGATGACGCCCATGTCGTGGGTGATCAGCATGATCGCCATGCCAAGCTTCTCGCGGAGCCCGTCGAGGACGTCGAGGATTTGCGCCTGGATCGTGACGTCGAGGGCAGTGGTGGGCTCGTCGGCGATCAGGAGCTTCGGCTCGTTCACGAGCGCCATTGCGATCATCACGCGCTGTCGGAGCCCGCCTGACAGCTCAAATGGGAACTGGCGAAGACGTTCTTCTGGGTTCGGCATCTCGACCATTCGAAGCGTCTCGAGCGCCCTCGTCATGGCGCGCGCCTTGGAACCACCGTGGATGCGGAAGCCCTCGGCGATCTGCGTCCCGATGCGCGTGACGGGGTTCAGCGACGTCATCGGATCCTGTGGGACCAAGGCGATGGCGTTGCCGCGCACCTTGCGCATTTGGTGCTCGGAGATACTGACGAGGTCCCTGCCGTCGAAGTCGATCTCCCCGCCGGTGATGTGGCCGTTTGCGGAGAGGAGCCGCATGAGCGACATGCCGATCGTGGTCTTCCCGCAACCCGACTCGCCGACGATGCCCAGGCATTCGCCCGCTTCGATGTCGAACGAGACGTCGTCGACGGCACGCACGCTTGTCGTCCGCATCGAGTACGTGGTCTGCAGATTGGAGACCCTGAGGAGACTCATCCGCGCGATCCTAGTGAAGCTTCCGGCGGCCAATCCTCCGCAGAATGGATCATCGGGGACCCGGTCGTGACGGTCATCGGCCCTGCTTTCCTCTAGCCGATGGCCGCGAGCAGTGCATTGCCATTCAGAGCAGCGCCAGCCTGCGCTTGGTGCAACGACGGTAGGTACCCGTCGATCGCGCTCACGGTGCTCACCTCTGCGATCTGGAGGTAGACCTTCTGCAAGGACTCAAGTGCGGCCAAATAGCCCGAGGGATCAGCGCGAGATGGGAAGTCATCGGGCTTGATCAGTAGGGACGCGGCGCCCTCGGCCATGAGGGCGTTGTTCGCGGCGTCATACATGCAGATGACCGTGGGGCAGGAAGCCTTCAGCCGCTTGAATGTTGAGGCAATCGCCACCGTGTCCTGCATGGCCTTGATGACCTCATTGCGGGGGGTCGTGAGGTTCGGCGGACTTGTCGTGGTCGTCGTCGAGGTGGTGGTCGTGGTGGTTGTCGACGACGACAGGCTCACCCCGAGCCACAGCGCGAGCGCTACGACAATCCCGATCACGCCAGCTACGGCGTACGCCCTCGGCCCCACCCGGCCTGTCGGCTGTTCGGGGACTCGTGCAGGCGCCATACGTCAACGTCTCCTCGTCAGGCATCCGACGATGCCGAAGTCGGCCAACACTAGGCGCGAATCACCCCTCCGACCCATTCACCTTGCACGAGTCGGCGTGCTCCCTCGTTCGACCCCGCAGATCACGCGAATACGAGTGCAAGCTCCGCTCGACGGCGCGTCGGGTCGAAGGCCACGATGGTGAAGCGTCGCTTCTCGCCCATCTTGAGCACGTCTCGTGCCTTGGTCGGAGCGGGGGTCCCAAGACCAGCAAGGGGTGCGTAGCAGACCACCTTGGATGACCGTGAGACCGACACCGAGACCATGGCCCCATGGGAGGTGAACTGAACGACTTCGCCCTCGACTTCGCCACCGAGCTCGAACTTGGTCGTGAGAGAGCGGAAGGAGCGCTCGGTATTGACGGGCTCGGCGCTCGGCTTCGACCTAGCAGTAGTGGGTGCCTGTCGCTCGGCCCTGCTGGCGGACTTCCCAGAGGGCTGCGATGCCGTCCGTTGCGTCGTGGGTGCGCTTTGCGCACCGCCGCGCGACGACTTGGAAGGGGCTCGCCTGTTCGTCACCGCCTTGGGCGTGACTGCAGCGGGAGCTGGGGATTTCGCCCGAGCGCCAGCCTTGGCCGGAGACGCCCTGCGGGTCGCCTTTGGTGGCGTCGGTCCATCAGCCGCTGGCTTTGCCGCTCGCTTGGAGCTCGTGGGCGAACTCGCCGGCTTGGGAGCCGCGACCTTCGAGTGCGATTTCCCGGCAGGCACGGTGGCCCTGCCCCGGAGCTGACGCGCTGCATCGTCGGCAGTGGCCCCGCTGGTCGCTCGTCCACGCCGCTTCGAGCCTCCGACGGGCGCGGCTGCCTCTGGACCCGTGGCCGTTGTCGCCCGGGCGCGAGCTGCTCGGCTCACCGGCCCGCGCACCGGATTCCTCGCGGTGAAGATCCAGCCAACCCCGGGAATGGGCTTGCCGCCGACGAGTCGGCCCTCGTCGAAGAGCCACGGGTGCTCGGCGTGGAACTCCTGGAACGAGTCGTTCGAGAGCACCACCGCGCCGGCGCGCTTGGCGATCTTGAGGATGAACGCGTCGCCGCGCCCGATCGCGCCCGCGGGAGGCGTCACGAGCTCGCCCGCGAGCTCGGCCTCCTTGAAACGAGCGCGTTCCGACTTGTCGATCCGATGCTCGAAGGTCGCGTCGACGACGACGATCATCTCCGCACCCGGCTCTTCGGCGAGGAACGCCTTCACGCTCTCGTCGAGCTGCGCGAGGCTCGGGAACACGCGCGCCTCGGTGGCGAGGTTCGACCCGTCGACAACGACGACCTTTCGTCGGGTCACTGCAGGGCTCGGACGAGCAGGTCCGCCTGTTCGGCCTCGTGCACCAGCGCGCTGCCGGTCGCAGGACTCGCGGACTCCGCCCTGGACACGTGTCGCAACGTGTGCGTCGCTCGCAGGTCCCGGTGGAGCTGGTGGTGCACATAGGGCCACGGCCCCATGTTCTCGGGCTCTTCTTGGAGCCAGCAGACGTCGGTCGCCTCGGCGTAGGCCGTGAGGAGCGCACCGAGCGCCGCGTCGGGCCAGGGGTAGAGCTGCTGGATGCGCACGACCGCCACGGTGTCCGCCACGAGCTCGCCAGCCGCCACGAGCTCGTCGCGTCGCGCGACCACCTCATGGGCGACCTTGCCCGAGGCGATGATGATCGACCGGATGCTGCGAGGGTCGTCCACGTGCTCGCGGAGCACCGACTCGAAGCCGCCGGTCTGGAACTCGGCGATCGGTGCCTTGGTCGCTGCTGCGCGCAGCAGCGACTTGGGTGTGAAGCAGATGAGCGGTGTCGGCCGCGGGCGGCGGACTTGGGATCGCAGGAGATGGAAGTACTGCGACGAGGTTGCCGGCAGGACGATCCGCATGTTGTTGCGGGCGCACAGCGAGAGGAAGCGCTCGATCCGGGCACTCGAGTGCTCGGGACCTTGACCTTCATAGCCGTGGGGAAGGAGCATGACGAGGCTCGCGAGCTGGCCCCACTTGTCCTCGGCGGCGACGAGGAAGTTGTCGATGATGATCTGGGCACCGTTCATGAAATCGCCGAACTGCGCCTCCCACGCGACGAGCGCATCGGGCCGCTCGACCGAGTAGCCGTACTCGAAGCCGAGCGCCGCGTACTCGCTTAGCAGCGTGTCACGAACCGTGAACTGGCCCTCGGCGCCATGGAGGTGGCACAAAGGGACGTACGGCCGCCCGGTCTCGTAGTCGATGAGTGCCGCGTGGCGCTGGGAGAACGTGCCCCGCCGAGTGTCCTGGCCGACCAGCCGCACGTCGGTCCCCTCAAGGAGGAGCGTGCCGATGGCGAGCGCCTCGGCGAGGGACCAGTCGATCTCGCCGCTCGCCACGAGCGAGCGGCGAGCGGCGAACTGACGGGCGAGCTTCGGGTGCGGCGTGAAGCTCTCGGGAACCGAGGTCGTCGCGGCGGCGACGGCGTGCAGCGTGGTGCTGTCGACGCCGGTGGGCGGCGCGTCGGCGTCCTCGGGGACCGCGGGCGCGCGCAGCGAGGTCAGCACCGGGACGGGTCGCTCTCGCACCTCGTCGAGGGCGGCCTGCAGCTTGTCCTGGAAGTCGTCGAGCGCGCGCTCTGCCTCCTCCAAGGTGAGGTCGCCCCGGCGAACGAGCGACTCGGTGTAGAGCTTTCGCACGGAGCGCTTCGCCTCGATGGCCCGATACATGAGCGGCTGTGTGTAGCTGGGGTCGTCCCCTTCGTTGTGCCCGTGGCGGCGGTAGCAGACGAGGTCGACCACGACATCAGAGCTGAAGGCTTCGCGGAACTCGAACGCGAGTCGCATGGCCCTGGCGCAGGCCTCCGGGTCGTCGCCGTTCACGTGGAAGATGGGAGCCTGAATCATCTTGGCGACGTCGGTCGGGTAGTACGAGGTGCGCGCGTCCTGGGGCGACGTCGTGAAGCCCAGCTGGTTGTTGATGACGAGGTGCACGGTGCCGCCGATTCGATAGCCGGACAGACCCGAGAGGTTGAGGGTCTCAGCTACGACGCCCTGGCCGGCGAAGGCCGCGTCGCCGTGGACGAGCACCGCGAGGACCGGGTGGCTCGGTAAGGCGGTCACGGGGTTCTCGCCCGTCGACGGCGGGATCACTCGGTCCTGCATCGCCCTCGCGATGCCCTCGACGACTGGGTCGACGGCTTCGAGGTGCGAGGGGTTCGACGCCATCGTGAGACGCAGCGTCGCTCCCGAGGCGCCCTTGAAGACCCCCGTCGCCCCCCTGTGGTATTTGACGTCACCGGATCCCTGGACGCTGTCAGGGTCGAGGTTGCCCTCGAACTCGCCGAAGATCTCGCTGTAGCTCTTGCCCACGACGTTGGCGAGGACATTGAGCCGCCCTCGATGCGCCATGCCGATGACGGCGTCGGTGACGCCACGCTGGGCGGCGGCATCGAACACCGTGTCGAGCGCGACGATGGTCGATTCTGCGCCCTCCAGCCCGAATCGCTTCTGGCCGACGTACCTCGTGTGGAGGAAGCGCTCGAACACCTCCGCAGCATTCAGCCGATCGAGGAGCCGGTGCTGTTCTTCGACGCTGATCACGGTCGAAGCCCCTTCGACGCGCGACTGTATCCAGCGCTTCTGGACGGGGTCTTGAATGTGCATGTACTCGATGCCGAGTGTTCGGCAGTACGCGTCGCGGAGGAGCGTGAGTATCTCTTGGAGCGTGGCGTGCCGCCGCCCGGCGAGCCCGTCGGTGAGGAAGGTGCGACCGAGGTCCCAGATCGACAAGCCGTAGTTCGCGATGTCGAGCTCGGGGTGCAGCGCGGGCGGCTCGGCGTCGAGGGGGTCGAGGTGCGCGTTCAGGTGGCCGCGCACCCGATACATGTTGATCAGCTCTTGGACCCGGACCTCGCGGAGCGCCGCGTCGGACGCCGCGCCCGCCGCGGCGTGGTCCGCGCTCCAGCGGGCCGGCTCGTAGGGCACGCCCAGGTCGGAGAACAGCTCGTCGTAGAAGTCGTGCTCGCCGGTGAGGCACTGCTCGACGTGGCGGAGGAACAGGCCGGACTGGGCGCCCTGGATGATCCGGTGGTCGTACGTCGAGGTCAAGGTGACGACCTTGCCCACGCCGAGGCTCGCGAGCGCCGCGGGATCTGCAGCCTCGAAGCCCGCTGGCCAGCCGAGGGCGCCGACGCCGACGATGGCGCCCTGTCCGGGCATCAGGCGCGGTACTGACTGGACGGTGCCGAGGGTGCCCGGGTTCGTGATCGACACGGTTGCACCCGTGAGATCGTCCGCCTTGGCGGTCCCCGTGTGCACGCGCCGCACGAGGTCCTCATAGGCCAGCACGAAGGCACTGAAGTCGAGCATGTCAGCGTGGCGGATGACGGGGACCATGAGGGTCCTCGAGCCGTCGGACTTCTCGAGGTCAACGGCGATGCCGAGGCCGACGTGCTCGTGCCGCACGACGCCCGGCGTGCCTTTGTCGTCCATGGCGTCGACGAAGGTCGAGTTGAGCGCGGGGACCGCGTCGAGTCCACGCAGCACGGCAAACGCGATCACGTGGGTGAACGAGACCTTGGCACCCGTCGTCCTCGAGAGGTACTCGTTGACCGTCGCCCGGTTGATCTCAAGGAGGCGGGCCGGCACGGTTCGCACGCTCGTGGCCGTCGGGATCGCCAGGCTCGCGGCCATGTTCGACGCGATGAGCAGCGACGCCCCACGCAGTGCGACCGCAGCGTGAACGGGGGCCGCCGCCGCAGGGGCTGCCGGCGGCCGCGCGGGCGCGGGTCGCTGCACGGGCTGGTAGTCGCTGAAGAACTCCCGCCAGCTCTCGGCGACCGAGCTCGGGTCCGCGAGGTAGCGCTCGTAGAGGTCCTCGACGAGCCAGGCGTTGGGGCCGAAGTGCCCCGACGCCCCCGGAGGTCCGGGCGCAGGCGTCCGGCCGCCGGACGTCGACTCAGGGACGCCTGGCATGGGGCAAGACTAATTGTCGAGGTCTCGATTACTGGCCGAGGTCGTTCCACCGACGAGCGGTTCGGTGATTCTGCGGCGCCGCGGCCCCATGGGACGACGACAAGGTCGGGAGGTAGGTTCGCGTCCGTGACCGATCGCGACGTGCCCGCGCCGGACGACGCCACGTCGCCACGCAGTCGGCCACAGGTGCCCTTTGATCCGTCGCTCGTGATCCCGCACCGCGCGCCCTTCCTCTTCGTGACAGAGGTCACCGAGGTCGAGCCGAGTCGGCGCGCACGCGGGCGATGGCACGTGGGCGCGGACGAGTGGTTCTTCTCGGGTCACTTCCCAGGTCGCCCGACGTTGCCGGGCGTGCTCATGGTGGAGTCGCTCGCCCAGCTCGGCGCCGTTGCCGTCCTGCTCGACGATCGGTTCGCGGGCAAGCTGCCCTTGTTCGGCGGCATCGAGCGCGCCAGGTTCCGTCGGCAGGTGACGCCGGGCGAGACGCTCGACCTCGAAGTGGAGCTCGAGCGCATGTCGGCGCGCGGCGGGCGCGGTACTGGCCGTGCGTCGGTCGACGGTGCCACGTGTGCCGAGGCGGCACTGCTCTTCGTGGTGGTCGACGCCGGGGTGGCGACTCGATGAAGCTCGCCACCTGGAACGTGAACTCGCTCACGGCGCGATGGGATCGCGTCGCGGGCTGGATCGAGGCGAACGCGCCCGACGTGCTCTGCATGCAAGAGACGAAGCAAGACGACGAGCGGTTCCCCTTCGCAGCCTTCAAGGACCTTGGCTACGAGGCGGTCCACCACGGCGAGGGGCGGTGGAACGGGGTCGCGGTCGCGAGCCGCGTTGGCATCGAGGCCGTGCGGCGCGGGTTCGGCACGATCGAAGACGAGCACGGGGCGAGGATGATTGCCGCGTCGTGCGGCGGTGTCGACGTGATGAGCTGTTACGTCCCGAACGGCCGCGCGCTCGACGACCCGTTCTTCGAGAAGAAGCTCGCCTGGCTCGACCGCCTGGAGCTCGACATCGGCGAGATCTCGCCGTCGCGCGCGCTTGTCGTGGCAGGCGACTTCAACGTGGCCCCCACGGATCTCGATGTCTGGGATCCTGCAGCGTTCGTCGGCGCGACGCACGTGACGCCTTCGGAGCGCGATCGCGTCAGCGCGATCTGCGCCCTCGGACTGGACGACGTGATCAGGGCCAGGTACGGCGACGAGCAGCTGTTCACGTGGTGGGACTACCGAAACGGGTCGTTCCACCGGGGCTGGGGGCTGCGTATCGACCTCGTCCTGTGCTCGAGCGTGGTGGCAGCGGCGATCACCGACGCCCGTGTGGATCGCGACGCGCGCAAGGGGGTCAAGCCCTCGGACCACGCGCCGGTCGTGATCGAGTTCGACTGGCCCGAGCCCGCGTGACCTCGCCGGTCCGCGGCCGCGGCGGCAGCTCCAGTCCGGCACGGGTGCGCCGCGCGCCGTGACGCTGTCGCTCGCGCCGATGACCGTCGACTGGGCGTCGCAGATCGCCGACTGGCGTTACGAGGCGCCCCTCGACATCTACAACCCGAGCCTCGACAGCGTCGGGGCGATGCTCGACGGCAGCCACCTCGCGATCCTGGACGACGGCGAGTTCGTGGGCTTCGTCTGCCTTGGCGTCGAGTCGCGCGTGCCGGGCGGGCCCGAGCCGCGCGACGACGTCACCGACGTCGGGATCGGGATCCGTCCCGACGTGCTGAGCGAGCGGCTCGGCACGAGGGCGGGCGAGCTCGTGCTCGAGACGCTCCAGATGGCCGGGCACACCGCACTACGTGCGAGCGTGCTCGCGACGAACGAACGGTCGATCCGACTCGCCGTCCGGCTCGGGTTCTGCGAGACGGGCTCGTTCCTCGCCTCGCGCGACGGGTCTCGCTTCGTGGTGCTCGAGCGCGAGCTACTCGCCTGACGCGGCCCGCGCGTCGACGCTGACCAGGCACCACCTCGTTGGGGCGACCAACTACGGTTGGCTCGACGGCACCGTGCGGGCCGCGATGCCCAGCGGGCCGGAAGCCGCGGAGATCACGAGGTGCAGCCGGTGAGGCGTCGTGCGCAGTTGATCGGAGCGACGGTGCTGGTCGGCGCGCTGGTGTCGAGCGGCATTTCCTCGGCGACCGTGCGGGCGACGTCGCGCGCGCCCTGGACCATCAAGATCGCGTCGGACACCGCGTCGACGCCGGACTGGGCGTACCCCTACGCGTCGGCCGACCAGTTGACACCCTCGAACGTCGATCGTTTCGAGCAGCTGATGTACCGGCCGCTGTACAACTTCGGCTCGACGAGGTCTGTCTCGCTGGACGCCGCGGCCTCGCTCGCGTACCCGCCCGTCTACGCCGCGGGCGACGCGAGCGTGTCGGTGACGCTCAAGCCCGGGCGCAAGTGGTCGAACGGCGAGGACGTCACCGCCGAGGGCGTGGTGGAGTGGATGAACCTGCTTGCGGCGTACCCCGGGATGTGGGGCGACTACCTCGCGCCGCTTCGGGGCAGCCAACTCGTCGGCATCCCCGACGACGTCCGGGACGTCTCGGTCGATGGGAACACGGTCACGTTCACGCTCGCCGGACCCGTCGACCCGACGTGGTTCACGGACAACGAGCTCAGCCAGATCACGCCGTTGCCCGGAACCTGGGACGTCTACGAGCCGGCGCACCCGCACCTGCCGACCACGGGACCGACGAGCATCCGCGGCGCCTCGGGCCACTACACAGCACCGGCCGCTTCGGCGGGCTGCTACGGCACCCACTGGATCGGGGACGCCAACAGCGGTCCGAGCCGCACTTTCCTCGACCCGCTCGGCACGAAGACCGTCGTCGCCGCGACGAGCATCGCCCAGGCGCAGCGCTGCGTCGACGTGGTGTACCTCATGCGCTCGCTGTCCGCGGACACGAGGGACTACTCGGCGCCGGGCACGGCGGTCGCCGCCACGTGGCGGACGAGCGACGGCCCCTGGCGTCTCGCTGCGTACGACGTGGGGACCGGGGCGATCACCCTCACGCCGAACCGTGCCGCGGGCGCGTCGGGTGCCAGGCCATCGGCCGCGGCCGTCGCGTTCGTCCCGTGCGCCGGGGCGGCGGCATGCGAGGCCCTGGTCGCCGCAGGGCAGGTCGACCAGGGTCCGCTGCCGCTGTCGGACGCCCCCAAGGTGACCTCGCTCGGTGCGGCCGCGCACCGGAACCCGCTCGCAAAAAAGGGGTACCGAGAGTCCGTCGCGGCCCCCTGGGCGACCAGCTACATGCCCTACAACCTCGACTCGCGGCTCGGTGCTGGCGGCCACGCGGGCATGGTCTTCCGGCAGCCCTACTTCCGACAGGCCCTCCAAGAGCTGGTCGACCAGGTGGCCATGATCGACAAGGGGGTGAACGGCTACGGCGTCGCGACCGACGGTCCCGTCCCGACGAACCCGCCCAGCGCCTATGCCTCGTCCGTCTCGTCGCCCTATCGATTCAGCATCGGCAAGGCCGCCGCGCTCCTCGCGGCGCACGGCTGGCACGTGGCCCCCGGGAAGGTCGCCACGTGCACCGTCGCGACCAAGTGCGGCCCCGGCATCCCGACCGGCACGCCGCTGTCGTTCACGATCGACTTCGCGCCCTCGTCGCACGCGCTCGTCGTCTCGCTGGCCACGCTCCGCCTCGACGCGGGGCGCGTCGGCATCAAGCTCACGCTCCATGAGCAGACCCCCGCCGAGGTCCTGACCGACCTCGCGGGCCCGCTCGGGGGGTGGGACCTCGCGAGCTGGGACGGCGGCTGGCAGTACGCGCCGGACTACTACCCCTCGGGTGAGTGGAACTTCGCGGCGGGCTCGCCGTGGAACGTCGGTCACTACGACGACCCGCACGCGACCGAGCTCGTCACCGCGACGCTCCGGTCGTCCGCGGCGCTTTCGAGCTACACGTCGTACCTCGAGACCGAGCTGCCGGTCGTCTGGCTGCCGAGTGCCGTCAGCTTGGTCGAGACCCGCGCGTCGATCGCCGGGGTGGTGGTCTCGCCGCTCGGGGCGATCACGCCCGAGTCGTGGCGCAAGTGAGCCGCCGTCGACGCCAGCTCGCGGCGGTCACCGAAAGATCGACGCCAGCCGCGCGTTGATGAAGGATGGTCCGGGCGTGGCCAGGCTCTTCTCGAACGCGACGACCAGCTCGTCGGCGGTCGTCACGGTCTCTGCGGGCACCCCATAGCTGCGCGACGTGGCAGCGAGGTCGAGTGTCGGGCCCGTGAGATCGAGCATCGCCTTGGCTCGCTCGCCGCTCGCGGTCGCGCCCACCCTCGACAACTCGTAGTTGAGGATCGCGTAGCTGTCGTTGGAGCAGCACACGACGGTCACGTCGAGGCCCTCGCGCGCCATGGTCCACAGGGCCTGGGGCGTGTAGGACATCGATCCGTCCGACTCGATGCACACGACGCGCCGCCCGCCCGCCCCCACCGCGGCGCCCACCGCGGCGGGCAGCCCGAAGCCGATCGCACCGCCGGTGTTGGTCAGCCACTCGTGGCGCGGTGCGCTGACGGTGGCCCCGAGAAGGCCGACGCCTGAGGTGTTGGACTCGTCGACCACGACGCAGCCCTCGGGGAGGAGCGACCCGATCGCCGCGGCGAGCGAGCGGGTGTCGAGCGCGCCGGTGGGCCGGCCGGGCCGCTCGAGGGCCTCGGGCACCGCGGGGTGGTCCGGCGCGCCGAGCGCGTCGGCGAGGGCCTCGAGCGCCCCGGGCACGTCGACGGTGAGGCCGGCGAGCTCGAGCACCTCGCAGCCGTCGGGGACGAGCCGCGACGGGATGCTTGGGTACGCAAAGAAGCTCGCCGGCTCGACGGCCCCGCACAGGACCAGGACCCCGGCGCCGTCGAGCTGGGCCGCGGCGAACTCCGCCAGGTAGTTGAGGCGCTCGGGCGCGAAGACGCCGGCACCCCGATCGAGCACCGTCGGGAACGTCTCGTGGAGGACCTTGCACCCCGTCTTCGCCGAGATGCGCGCCGCCGCGGCGAGTCCCCGCGCACGAAGCGCCGTCCCCCCCAAGAGGAGGACCGCGGCGCGGTTTCGAACCGCCGTGGCGACCGCGTCGACGACGTGGCCGGGCACGTCGCCCACGATGGCGCGTCGAGCGAGCGGCGCGCCATTGTGGGTGACCTCGGACCACGAGACGTCAGCGGGCAAGACGAGCGTCGCGACGCAGCCCGGGGGGCCGTAGGACGCGGCGATCGCGTCGGCTGCATCCGAGGCGACGTCGTCAGGCCGCGCCGAGCTGCGGTACCAGCCGTCGAGTGCCGAGGCCACCGCTTCGATGTCCGAGGTGAGCGGGGCGTCGTACCTCGCGTGGTAGGTGGCGTGGTCGCCCACGATGTTGAGGATCGGGACGTGCGCTCGACGTGCGTTGTGGAGGTTGGCGAACGCATTGCCGAGGCCCGGGCCGAGGTGGAGCAGCGTGGCCGCGGGCCGGTCCGTGACCCTCGCGAAGCCGTCGGCTGCCCCCGAGGCCACGCCCTCGAAGAGGCACAGGATCCCGCGGACCTCGTGGACGTCGTCGAGCGCGGCGACGAAGTGCATCTCAGAGGTGCCCGGGTTCATGAAGCACGTCGTCACGTCGTTTCGAGCGAGCGCGCCCAGCAGCGAGACCGCACCGTTCATGTCGTCCTCCCGTCACCGAGCAGCTTGCCCGGGTTGAGTCGACCCTCGGGGTCGAAGACTGCCTTGATCCCGCGCTGGAGCGACAGCACCGCGGGGTCGACGAGCGAAAGGTACGGCCGGAGCTTGTCGAGCCCGATGCCGTGCTCGCCGGAGACCTGCCCGCCCGCGGCCACCCCTGCGGCGAACAGCTCGTCGAGGAGGGTCGTGCGCCGCGACTCGTCGGGCAGGTACACCGACAGGTGCACGTTGCCGTCACCCACGTGCCCGCAGCCAGCCATGAAGGCGCCGTGTGCTTCGGCGAGCGAGGCGACGACCCCCAGGTAGTCGGTGACCGCGGCCCTCGGGACCACGACGTCGACGATCTCGTCGGCGCCGGCCGCCTTGGCCACGTAAAAGGCGCGCTCCCTCGCCTCGATCAGCGCTCGAGCCGATGCCGGCGGCAACACGAAGACGTCGAGGGCGCCGAGGTCCCCGAGGATCGCCGCGGCGGCCTCGGTGTCCGCCTCGAGTGCGGCGGCGGTGCGCGTCTCGAGGAGGACCACGAGCCACGCGGCCGTCTTTGCCGTGACCTCGTCGGGCACCCCGAACTCGAGCGACGCGGCCCGTGAGATCCCGACCATGGTGACCGCGTCCAGGTACTCGAGGATCGACGGCGCGAGGCCCGCGGCGAGCAGGCGGGGGACCGCGGCGGTCACCGCGCCCAGCTCGGGGAACGCGACGAGCAGCGTCGAGGCGTTGGGGAGGGCAGACGCGAGCCGGACGGTCACCTCCGTGACGAGCGCAAGCGTGCCCTCCGAGCCGATGACGAGCTGGGTGAGGTCGTAGCCGGACGAGGACTTCATGACCTTGCCGCCGGTGCGGAGCACGGTCGCGTCAGCGAGGACCAGCTCGAGGCCGATGACGTGGTTGCGCGTCACGCCGTGCCGGACCGCGCGCATGCCCCCGGCGTTCGTGTTCACGTTGCCGCCGATCGAGCCCGACAGCTCGCCGGGGTACACCGGGTAGCGAAGACCGGTCGCCGCGAGCGCGTCGTCGAGGTCTCGCAGCGTGACGCCGGGCTCGACGACGGCCACCTGGTTGTCGAGGTCGACCTCTTTGATGCGCGACATCGCGTCGAACGCGACGACGACTCCGTTCGCGAGGGGCGTCGCCGCGCCCGAGAGCCCCGTACCCGACCCGCGCGCGACGATCGGCACGTCGTGGCTCGCGCACACGCCAACGACGTAGGCGACCTCGTCGGTCGTCTGGGGCCGCACGACGCACCGCGGCCGGGTCCCGAGCGCGTGCAGCGACTCGTCGTGGCAGTCGTCGGCGCTGATCTCCTCGCCCGCAGTCACGCGCCCCGGGCCAAGCCCACTCGTGAGCTCGGCGACCACCGGGTGATCGGTGGCGGCCATCGCCGCGAAGGTTACCCCTCGTCCCTCGGCGGGAGCGCGGCTCGTAGCTCGGCGATTCGTCGCGACCGCGCGTCGCCCTCGAGCGGCCGACGCTCCGCGGCCATCGTCTCGAGCGCCGCGGCGACCGGGGCGAGGAACCTCGAGCGCGCCTTGGTGCCGCCGTCGGACGACCACGTGCACAGCAGGTTCGACTCGGGCCTCGTCATCGCGACGTACAGAAGCCGCCGCTCCTCGTCGAGCTGGGCGGTCGTCGTCGCACTCGAGATCGGCAACGAGCCCTCCGTCAGTCCCGTCACCGCGACGCTGTCCCACTCGAGCCCCTTGGCGCGATGGATCGTGGAGAGCACGACCGCGTCGGGGACGTGGCTCGGGTCCGAGCGCCGCGGGAGGTCGGCCTCGAGGTCCGACGCCGGGGTGTGCTCGGCGCCAAGCCGGAGGGTGGGCACGCCCGCGGCCGCACAGGCCGCCGCGAGCCCGTCGAGCGCGGCGTTGGTGCGCGCGAGTACGGCGGTCTGGTGCCACCACCACGAGGGCCCGTGCATCGCGCGGCACCACGACGCGACCCCGGCCGCCTCCGCCGCGGCGTCCTCGAAGGCGAGGATCTGCGGGAGCTCGCCGCCCTCGGTCGCCGCGACGAGGTCGAGGGGCCCCTCGTCGAGGGCGGCAGTCGCGGCGCGCACGATGGCCTCTGTCGAGCGGTGGTTGCGCGGCAAGGTCAGGACCTTGGTCGGCGGCCATCGAGCGGCGATCTGGTCGAGGAGGTTCGCGTCCGCGCCGTTCCAGCCATAGATGGACTGGTTGGGGTCACCGACGCCGAACAGGTCCGGGTCGTCGCCCGCCATGGCGGCGAGAAGGTCGAACTGCGCGGGGTTCATGTCCTGGAGCTCGTCGACGAAGAGGAGCCGTGTGCGCCATCGGAACGCGTCGGCCACCTCCTGGTCGCGCTCGAGCAGCGTCGTCGCCTCCTCGAGCAGACCGTCGAAGTCGAGCACGCCGCGTCGCCGACAGAGCTGGTCGTAGCCCTCGAGGACGCGCTGCATCTGATCGATCGAGGTCGGGACGCGGCGCCGCGCGGCGCGCGCGCCCGCCTCGTAGGTCGTCGCGTCGAGGCGTCGGGACTTCGCCCACGACACCTCGGCCTCGAGTCGAGTGATCGCTGGCGCGGGCAGCGTGAGTCCGAGATCCGAGGCGAGCTCGACGAAGAGCCGGTGCCGGTCCGACGCGATCACGGGCAGCGCCTGTCCACGCTGGGAGCGCACGTCGCGCACGAGCTCGAGCGCGGCGCGGTGGAACGTGCCTGCCCGGACGCCCTCGACCCCTGCGCGGTGCAGGCGCGTGCGCAGGTCGCCTGCGGCTTTGCGGGTGAAGGTCGCGACGAGCACGTGGCGAGGGTCGAGCTGCTCGTCGGTCACCCTGCGCACGACGCGCTGGGTCAGTACGCGCGTTTTGCCGGCACCCGCGCCCGCGCGGACGACGACGCGGCGGTCCGTCGCCTCGATCGCCTCGAGCTGCTCGGGCGTGAAGCCGAGCGCCTCGCCGTCCTCAGCGTGCGCCATGTCGGCAACCTACCGAGGCGTGGTAACCCGTTCCTGGTCGCGCGGGCGACCGTGCGACGCTCGGGGACGGATCGCGTGCGCCCGGTTCCGAGAAAACCCGTTGGTAGCCTGCAGGTGTGCTGCGTGCCTTCCTCGATGGCGCGGTGTTCGGCACCACGACGGGCGACGGCGCGCCGGGCGTGCTGCTCTTGCACGGCTGGCGCCGCACCCACGAAGACTTCGCCCAAGTGGCCGACATTCTCGTCGCCGAGGGCGTGAGCTCGGTGGCCATCGACCTGCCGGGCTTCGGGGCGACACCGCCGCCTGCTGCTGGGATGGGGGCGAGGGGCTATGCAGCACAGCTCGTCGGTCTCGTCGAGTCCGTCGCGGCGAGCGGCGCGAAGCCGATCCTCGTGGGCCACTCGTTCGGCGGCCGCGTGGCGGTGTGCCTCGCGGCGTCGAGCCCCGACGCCGTCGCAGGGGTCGTCCTCAGCGGGGTGCCGCTCGTGCGGTCGTCGTTGCCCCGGACCCGGCCATCTCGACGCTACCGAGCGGTCAGGGCCGCATCGCGCCTCGGTCTGGTGCCACCGGCGCGCCTGGAGGCGATCCGTCGCCGGTACGGGTCGGCCGACTATCGAGCCGCGACCGGGGTCGTCCGCGACGTGCTCGTCGCGACCGTGGCGGAGTCCTACGAGGCCGAACTCGCCCAGCTGCGATGCCCTGTGGCCCTCGTCTGGGGCCGCGACGACACGACCGCGCCGCTCGGCGTCGCCCGGGCGGCCCAGCTCGTCGCGCCGACCGCGTCCCTTGAGGTCCTCGACGGGGTCGGCCACCTCGTCCCCACCGAGGCCCCCGAGCGCCTGGCGGCAGCAGCCCTGACGATGCTGCGGGGCACGAGCTGAGCCCCCTCGCCTCGGCCGCGGTCGCCCTCGTGCTCGCGTCCGGGGCCGCCTCCAGCTGGCTGCGGTGGCTCCGCGTCGCCCAGCGCGAGCACTACCTCGGCGGGTCGGTGAGCCGCTTCGCGCGGCGGTGGTGGACGTCGTCGAGGGCCTCGATCGCCCTCGGGCTCCTCGCGGTCGCGGGGATCGCAGGGGCGGTGGCGGTGCCCGCCGTCGCGGTCGTCACCGGGGCGGCCCTCGTCGTCGGGCCGCTCGGGCTCGGGGTGCGCGGGCGCACCAGCCCACTCGCCTGGACGAGGCGCCTCACCTCGCTCGCGGCACTGTCGGGGGCGATGCTCGCTGGTCTCGGGGTCGCCGCGGCGTACACGCCGTGGCCGTTCGCGGCGGGCGCGCTGGTCGTGGCCCTCAGCGACGTCGTGGTCGACGCCGCCGCGGCCGTCCTCAGCCCGATCGAGGACCACCTCGCGATGCCCTACGTCGAGCGCGCCCGGCGGCGGCTCAGCGAGGTTGGCCCGTCGGTGGTCGCGATCACCGGCAGCTACGGGAAGACCTCGACCAAGCACCACCTCGCCGAGCTGCTCGCCGGGTCGACGTCGGTGGTCCCGACGCCTCGAAGCTTCAACAACCGCGCCGGCCTCGCGATCGCCGTCAACGACCACCTCGCCGAGGGGACTCAGGTCTTCATCGCCGAGATGGGCACCTACCGCACCGGCGAGATCCGCGCGATGTGCGACTGGTGCCGGCCCGACGTCGCCGTGCTCACCGCCATCGGGCCCGTGCACCTCGAGCGGTTCGGGACGCTCGAGCGCATCGTCGCGGCAAAGGCCGAGATCGCCGAGCGTGCACGCGTCGTCGTGTGCAACGTGGACGACGAGCGGCTGCGCGTGCTCGCCGGCTCACTCGCGTCGCCGATGTGCGAGGTGCTGACGGCGGGCTCGGCGAACGGGGACGCCGACGTGCGGGTCGAGGTGGTGGGGGAGCGCTGGCGCGTCGTGGTGCGCGGCGAGACGGTGCTCGTCACGATCCCCATCCCAGGCGTGCAGCCCACCAACCTCGCGTGCGCGATCGCCGCGGGCGTCGGTCTCGGCGTCGACGCGCACGCGATCGCCACACGGATCCCGCACGTCGCGCCGGTCGCGCACCGGCTCACGGTCGCGAGCGCACCGTCGGGTGTGCTCGTGGTCGACGACACCTACAACGCGAACCCCGCGGGCGCGGGCGCCGCACTCGAGCTCTTGCGCAGCCTCCCGGTCGACGGCCGTCGCGTCGTGGTCACCCCGGGGATGATCGAGCTCGGCACGCGCCAGCGGACGGAGAACGAGGCCTTTGCGGGCGCCGCCGCCCAGGTTGCCGCGGCTGTCGTGGTCATTGGGCGCACGAACGTGTCCGCGCTGCGCCGCGGCGCTCTCGACGGTGGCGCGGACGTGGTGCGCGTGGCGACACGGGAGCGCGCCGTCGAGTGGGTCCGCAGCACGCTCGGCCGCGGCGACGCCGTCCTCTACGAGAACGACCTGCCCGACCACTACCCTTGACCGACCGCGATCGGGCGGCACGAGGAGGCGCGACGTGGGTCAGGTGGCCGTGCTGTTCGGTGGTCCCGCCCCCGAGCACGACGTCAGCATCCTGACGGGCCTCCAGGCCACCCGGGAGCTCGCGGGGGCCGGTCGGTCGGTGGTCGCGATCCACTGGTCCAAGACCGGCGCGTTCCATGCCGTCGAGCCCACCTCGGAGGCAGCCGCGTTCCTCGACGGCGTGCCACGAGGCGCCGAGCCGCTCGTGCTCCGCATCGGCAGGAACGGTGGGTTCTCGAGCGAGGGCCGGCTCGGGAGAAGCCGTGACCTCGCGCTCGACGCGGTGATCCTGTGCACGCACGGCGGTCCGGGCGAGGACGGCTCGCTGCAGGCCGCGCTCGACCTCGCGGGCGTCGCGTTCACCGGGCCGAGCGTGGCGGGGGCAGCGCTCGGGATGGACAAGCTCGCCTTCACCGCGGTGGTCCGCGCGGCGGGGGTGACCACCCTGCCGCGCGTGGCCCTCACCGAGACGACCACCGTGGTGCCGTTCGATCCGCCCTTCATCGTCAAGCCGCGATTCGGCGGGTCCTCGATCGGGATCGACGTCGTCGGCGACCTCGGCACGGCTCGAGCGAGGCTGCACGCGAACCTGCACCTCGCTGCTGGCGCGGTGATCGAGCCCTACCGCGCCGACCTCGCGGACCTGCAGGTTGCCGTGCGGCGGTACCCGGCGCTCGAGCTCTCGGCGATCGAGCGCCCAATCCGCCGCGCGGGCGGCGCCGAGATCCTCGACTACGCGGACAAGTACGTGGCCGGCGAGGGAATGGCCGCGGCCCCCCGCGAGCTGCCCGCCGTGCTCGACGGAGCCCGCCTCACCGAGGTCCATGCCGCCGCGGCCCTGGTCGCGGACGCCTGCCAGGTCCGCGGCATCGCGCGGATCGACTTCCTCGAGGGCAACGAGGGGCTGTACGTGAACGAGGTCAACACGATCCCCGGCTCGCTCTCGCGCTACTTGTTCGTCGACCCCGCGCGAGGCTTCCTCGAGCTGCTCGACGACATGGTCGGCGAAGCAACCGACGTGCCCTCGCACCGTTACGAGATGACGGGTGCGGACGGCGCGGTGCTGCGCACGGCTGGGTCGATCGCAGCGAAGCTCGCCTGACGGGCCGCGGCCACGCGCGCCGCGGCGGCCGCGAGCCGATCGGCGTAGGGATCGACGAGCAGGGCGCGGTCCACCGCGAGCCGCGCGAGGGCGATGAGGCCGTGGTCGAGCGCGAGGTCCACGAGCTCGCACGCGGCGTCCTCGCAGACGGCCTGGAGGCGCGTCAGGTGCCCTTCGGTGAGGAACCAGTCGTAGCCCTCGAGCACCGTCGCGAACGGCTCGCCATCGATGAGCTCGAGCGCCGCTCGCAGCCATGCCATCTGCTCGTCGGGCTCCTCGCACGCCCGCGCGCGAGTGACCCAGGCCTCAAGGATCGCCACGTCGCAGACGACGTCGGGTGCGACCGCGTAGTGGCCGAGGCGCCCCGCGGGCGGCAGCCTCGGGCCGAACGGCCCGTCGCCGAGGGCGCGGCGCAGTGACGACGCGACGTTAAAGAGCGTCTTCGCCGCGGCGTCGCTCGACGTCGTGCCGAGGACGCGGACGCGGAGTCGCTCCCCGGTCACGGGCTCCCCCGCGCGCAGTGCGAGGTAGGCGACGAGCTCGACCGCTCGCCGCTCGCGCCCGGTGGCGAGCGGCTCGACGAGGCCGTCGACGCGGGGCACCGCGGTCAAGAGCCTGACGACGGTCCCGTGGTCCTCGATCGGGACGAAGAGGTCGTGCTCGTTGGCGACCGGGGTGACCGACGGCGTGAAGCGTCGATCATGCCGCCCGTCCAGCAGCTCGCGAACGATCGCGGCGAGCGACGATCGCACGAGCATGCGCCCGTCGGGCAGCGTCGCGGTGCTCGCCGTGACGGTGACGTGCGGGGCCGGCGACGGCATCGCGACGCACACGCAGTGCTCGAGGAGCGTCGGCGTCATGCTCTCGCACTCGCCCACGACGACCACGAGGTCGTCGTCCCCACGAGTCGCGAGCGCGTGCAGGAGCCCGGCGGGCTCGGCGCGCAGCGGAATGCCGAGCCCGATGGCGGGCGCCACCCGAAGTGCGTCGGCGACGACCGAAGCGGCACCGTCGCCCTCGAGCCGCAGCGACGCGCCGCGGGGGACGAGCGCGAGATGGGTCTCGCCCCGGTCCTCGCCCAGCACCACCACGAGGCAGCGAACGTCGATCGCCTGGTCGTCAGGGTCGAAGCACCAGCTGCCGTCGTCGAGCCACGCGGTCCCGTCCGCGACGACGACGTGCGCCGTGTCGTCGAGTCGACCCGCTGCGGCGAGGCGTCGAGCGGCCGCGGCGAGCAGCGACGTGGGCGCGGTCGGCGCGCCGAGCAGCGCGGTCTCCACGTCGATGGCTGCCTCGTCGTCCAGCACCACACGGCGCCACATTCGCGAGCGACGTCGCAGGTCGGCGGCGAGGGCGACGAGGATCGAGCCCGTCCCGATGGTCGTCGGCGGAACACCGCCGTGCTGTCCTCGGTGCCCTCCCCTTGCTCGCCGCGGCGCGTGCGTCGATCGAGCGGACCCGGTGCGCACCGCCTGGCCGCGTGCAGGCGTCGGCTCGTCGCGCACGACGTCGCCGCGATCGAGCACGCGTGCCGGCGCCGTGGTGTGCGCAACGATGCTCGAGGTGCTCCTCGGTTGTGCGAGGGGGGGACGCTGCGCGGACGCGTGCTGCGCGCTCGCCTCGAGGAAGGGAGCCACGACGAGGATGAGCGCGGCGACTCGCACGGCAGCCCAGGCGATCGGCCCGGACTCGGTGGGTGCGGCGCCGTGACCGAGCTGTGCGAGCACGAGTCGCGCGAGGCCAACGGTGACGACCCCCCAGGCCACTGCCGCGGCGAGGACGAGTGCAAGGACCACGGGGCCGATGCCCGCGTCGATCGGGGCGTGCAGCGCGGCGAGCAGCGCGATCGGGACGAGCAGGACCGCACCGAGGACGAGCGCGCCCTCCACCAGGCCCACACGAGCGCGGCCGTTCACCTCGCCGCCAGGTGCCAGGTCGCCGGCTCCGGGGCAGACGGCGGCACCCGAATCGTCGCGACGCACGTCGCGGTGGGAGCCGTCATGCGGACGGTCACCGACGTCGTGTGGGACTTCGTGCTGCTCGAGATGCCGCAGGTGACCGAGAGCGTCACGCGCATCCCCACCGGGACCGACACGGTCACCGTGCGGACCGCACCGAGCCTTGCCACCACCGTGGTCTCGCCGGCCTCGAAGGTGCCGCTCATAGACGGGACGATCGCAGGCGTGACGGGGGGCTGCGAGGTCGTCGTCGTGCTGGTGGTGGTTGGCGTCGACGTCGTGGGCGTGCTCGTGCGGTGCCGTGCCGGCGTCGACGTGCGAGGCGGACTGCTCGGGACCGTCTCGTACTCGCCGGGCTGGGTCGCGCGCGACGCGGCGATGGCGACGAGCGTCGTCGTGGTGGGCTCCTTCGTGGTCGGGGTCGTGGTCGTTGTCTGGAGGGGGCGCGGCTGGCCGAGGGTCACGATCGTTCGTACGAGGGGTGCGCCCGCCACGACGATGACGGCGAGCGCGGCGAGCAGCACCGCGAGTGCCGCCAGTCCGCCTGACGGGATGCGTCGAGTGGGCATTGTCGGGAGGCTACGACGACGCGACGACGAACGGCGTGGCCGCCGCGACGAGCCGACGGTGCAGCGCCCTGTTCGACACCCCGAGCGCGGCAGCCAGCTCGGCGGCGGTGTGACCGAGGACGCACCTCGCGTAGACAAGGTCAACATCGGTTACTCCGGCGGCGGCCGCGACGGCAAGTCGACGCGCGAGATCGTCGCTGTCGTCGTCGCTGCCGGTCACCGACTGCTCGCGTACGGCGAGCAGCTCGAATCGACGTGCCTTGTCGGCGAGCATCTTGCGTCGCAGTCGACAGCGCAGCGCGCCGAGGAGGTCCGGCCCGGCATACGGGCGGGACTGACCTGACCAGTCCTCCAAGAGCTCGATCGACTCGGCGACGGCATCGGCGAGAAACGTTCTCGGGCAGTCCGCGATCCCCTCGCCGAATCGCAGCTTCCGCGCGACCGCGACGATCCCGGGCAGCAGCGTCTGGAGCAGGCAGCGCCGAGCCAGGGGGTCGCCCGAGCCGAGCAGGAGTGCCGCGAGGATGCGTGCTCGGTGCAGCCGCTCGAGACCCCCCGTGGGCTCGAGCGCCGCCACGAGCCCGGCGAGGTCGACGACGAAGAACGGGATCTCGCGGGGGCTCTGCGCTCGAAGCCGTTCGAGGGAAGCTCGGGCTTCGAGCGACCTGCCCACGCGCCGCCATTCCGAGCGCAGCTGGGCGAGGACGTCGTGCGAGGTGGCGAGGGTCATGGACCCACCCTGCGAGCCTCGTTCCCCTCATACCTCCCCACGACGCCAGGCCGTCACCGTCGATGGACCGGGTCAGCCTGGGACCGTCGACGCGTGCAAGTAGCGTCGCGCAGATGAACATCGAGGAGTTCTACGACCAAGACGAGCGTCGTCGTGAGAGTGAGGAGATCGAGCTCGGCAACGCATGGCTCGATGCCTCGGGTCGTCGCTGCGAGCTGAGCTACGTCGTCGAGACGGGCGAGGTGTACCTGATGTCGGCACCCCCCGTCGAGGTGCTCGAGGACGCTTTCGGTGACATGGCCGTCGACAAGGAGCCCGTCGAGGCGCTCACCGTCGACGTGATCGCGATCGTCCCCAGCTCTGCAGAGCTGCGCCGCGCGCTCGAGGGCTGGGAGGGCGCCATGCAGAAGCCCTCGTCCGTCGAGTGGCTGCGGTCGAGGCTTGCCACCTTCGGCGCTGCCTGACGGGCCAGAGGTTGTCGGATTCGCGGAGCGCTTCAGGAATGCCGTCGGGGTGGGCGGCTGACTCGTGACGACCCCTGAGCACGTGACCACCGTCCAGGATCCCGACGCGTCGCCGGTCGGCGAGCGCCTGAGCTACGTCGCGGGGCTCGACGGGGTCCGCGCGTTCGCTGTTGCCGCGGTCATCGCGTACCACGCGGGGGTCACGCACGTGACCGGCGGGTTCCTCGGCGTCGACGTGTTCTTCTGCCTCTCAGGCTTCCTCATCACGTCGCTGCTCTTGGGCGAGGCCCGGCACACCGGCTCCGTCCGCCTCGGGCAGTTCTGGGCCCGTCGCGCCCGACGACTGCTGCCCGCGCTCTTCTTGGTGCTGTGCTTCGTCGGGCTGCTCTCGTGGCTCGCCTCGCCCGAGGGGACCTATCCGGGGCTCCGCCTCGACTCGCTCTCGACGCTGCTGTACGTCGCGAACTGGCACTTCATCCTTGAGGGGTCCAGCTACTTCAAGGCAGCACTTGCACCCTCACCGCTCACCCACACGTGGTCCCTTGCGATCGAAGAGCAGTTCTACGTCGTGTGGCCCCTGCTCGTCCTCGCGCTCGTCAAGCTCCGCCGTGCGCCCGTGGCACTGCTCGTCGTGTCGGTGCTGGGCGCACTCGCGTCGACGGCATGGATGGCGCGGCTGTTCACGCCTGGTGCGGACCCGACGCGGCTCTACTACGGGACCGACACGCACGCCATGACGCTGCTCACCGGCGCCGCCCTCGCGGCCGCGCTCGCACTGGTCGCGGGGCGTCGGGACCCCTCTGCGCTGCGTGCATCCGGTGCGGTGGGCCTCGCGGTCCAGGCCGCCGGCATCGCTGGCGCGGGGGTGCTGTGCGCGATGGCGCTCAAGGTGACCGGCGAGACGGCCTGGCTGTACCGGGGCGGCTTCCTTCTCACCGGCGTCGCCACGGCCTCGGTGATCCTGAGCGCGGTCACCGCACCGCGCGGCCCGCTCGCCGCGGTGCTCGGGTTCGCACCGGTCCGGTTCGTGGGCAGGATCTCCTACGGGCTGTACCTGTGGCACTACCCCTTGTTCATCTGGCTCGACCACGAGCGCACCGGGCTCTTCGGCATTCGCCTGCTGGTGCTGCGGCTCGCCGTGACGTTCGCCGTCGCGACCGCGTCCTTCTACCTCGTGGAGCGCCCGGTGCGGCACGGCCTTGTGCTGCGGGGCGCTTCTTCGGTGTTCGCGACCGCCGCCGCGGTCGCCACCACCGTGGCCGTGATCTTCGCGACCTCGCTCGCCGCGGCGATCCCGAGCGCCGGCGCTGCACCCCCGCAGCCGCCGTTCCACGACCCGGTCCGAGCGCTGCTCATCGGCGACTCGACGATGCTCACGCTCGGCATTGCGATCGCGCCGTGGGCGCACCTCTACGACGTCGACGAAGATGACGCGGCGACCCTCGGCTGCGGCGTCACCTTCTCCAACGCACAGATCGAGCAGGGCACCAGGATCCCGACGGCGCTGCCGTGCAGCCTCAACCCGGACCGCGCGCTCGTGACGATGGACGGGGCGTGGGCGCGCGAGGTCGCGACGTTCCGCCCCGAGGTGGTCGCGATCCTGGCCGGCCGTTGGGAGGTCCACAACCTCCTGGTGGGCTTCCACACCGTGAACATCACCCAGCGCGCTTTCCAAGAGCAGGTGGCCGCGGGCCTCACCAAGGCCGTCGAGATCAGCAGGTCAGGCGGCGCGAACGTCGTGCTCGTGACCCAGCCGTGCGCGGACAGCGGGGAGCGTCCTGACGGCCAACCGTGGCCAGAGGACTCGCCGAGCCGGCTCGCGATCTACAACGGCATCGTCCGGGCGGTCGCCCACCGAACGGGTACGAGCGTGCTCGACCTGTACTCGATGGTCTGCCCTGGGGGCCGCTATCAGCAGGCCGTCGACGGCGTCACGGTTCGGCGGCCCGACGGCGTCCACTTCGCCAGCTCCTCGGGTTCGTTCTTCGCACCGAGGATCTTCAGCGTGCTCATCGCCGAGGGCCGGGCGGACGAGGTGCTCAGAGGTCGTTCGTCCCGGCGCTGATCGAGCTGCACGCGCTGCGCAGCGCTGGGGCGACGTTCGCGAACGGCAGCTCCTGCGACTGCTGCAGGAGCGTCATGAGCCCCGCGTAGGCACCGTCATCGGAGGCCGCCATCGCGGCCACGCTCTCGACGCCCGCCGCGTCGTGCGTCGCCTGCTGCTGCTCGGCGGCTGCCACGGCCGGGCTCGGCGCGTGCAGCGAGCGGTCATAGGAGATCAAAGCGTGGTGGATCCCTCGACACGCCGCGAGCGCATCTTGGTTGGCGCCACCACCGCACGATGCAAGCCCGATCGTCGCCGCGGCGATCGCCACGGCGACACTGGCTCGCCGGGTCAGTCGAGCCACGCCTCGGCGCGCTCCAGCAGGAACTCGCTCACGTCCCTGCACCGATCGAAGACATCGCACAAGAGCTCCTCGCCCTTGAGCACCGCCGCGAGGGACACCGGGTGCCGAGCGATGATCGTGACGCGGCGCTCCGAGCCGTCGGTCGCCGACGCGTAGGAGTCGGACGCGGACACCTCGAGCGGCAGCACGATGCCGCCGACGGGCGCGAGGTCGATCGCGAGCCGGAGCAGGTCCGGCGCGTGAGGGAGCGGTGGGAGCGCCCACGTGAACGTGATCGGGAAGTGAAACTCGTCGGGCGGCTCGTCGTCCTCGGGGAGGCCCATCACCGCGTCTTCGAAGCTGAGGAGGATCCGAGGGTCCACGTCGAGAGCGAGGTGCAGGTCGAGCGGCCCGCCGCAGCCGTCCTCGGGATGCAAGTCGACCTCCCAGACCTGTCGAAGCGAGTAGGTCTCGACGAAGTGGCGCTCGTCGTGCACGTGGAACCCGTGGTCCACGGAGTGGTCCTTCAGGTCCGCGACGTACCCGGCCACGTCGATGGCTGCCACGAAGTGGACACTACCCGCGGGTGGTTGAAGCGACCGACGGTACGCTCTCGGCGTGAGCGACGAGGAGTTGGCCCAACTCCTCCGCACCGCCGCGCGTGCGGTGCAGGCAGCGATCAGCGGGCACCGGGGTCGCGGGCTGTCGGGCCTGCGGCCCACGCAGTACCACGCCGATCTCGTCGCCGACGCCGCGGCCATCGAGGTGCTGGCGGCCGCCGGCCTCCAGGTGCTCTCCGAGGAGTCAGGTCGCTCGGGCGAGGGTTCGCTCGTGTGCGTGTTGGACCCGATCGACGGCTCCACGAACTTCGACAGGGGGATCCCGTACTACTCGACCAGCATGTGCGTCCTCGAAGCCGGGAGGATGCGCTGCAGCCTCGTCGCCAACCTCGCGACGGACACCTGGTACGAGGCGACACTCGGGGGGGGCGCGACCAGAGACGGCGAGCCGATTCGACCGTCCTCGGCGACGAGCATCAAGGGCTCGATCCTCTCGTTCTCGGGCTTCCCCGGGCGGTACGGCGGGTGGGCCCAGCTCCGGGCGCTCGGATCGGCGGCTCTCGAGCTGTGCGCGGTCGCCGACGGCTCGCTCGACGCGTTCGGGGTTGTCGGCACCGCCCGGCTCAGCCCATGGGACTATCTCGGCGGCTTGCTCGTCGTCCACGAGGCTGGGGGGATCGTGGTCGACCTGGACGACGCCGAGCTCGTCGAGGCGTCGGCGGCCCTTCACCAGCTCTGTGCGGCAGGGACCGCGTCGCTGTCGACCGAGCTGGTCGAGTTCGCCCGCCGTCTCCGCGAGGAGCGCCGGCCGTCATCGACGACGTGATGAGATACGTGCGCACTTGTCGAGGCGAGAGTTCGGGCGCTTAGCTCAGTTGGTTAGAGCAGCTGGTTTACAACCAGCAGGTCGGGGGTTCGAGTCCCTCAGCGCCCACCATCAAACTCTCACTCGAACCCCCGCCAACAGAAACGAGGCGGGGGTCTTCTTGGTCTCTGCCGTATTCAAAGGTCACTTCCGGTTCGTCGGACTCAAGTTCGAATCTCGTCTGTGGATAAAGAGTTCCGACTGCTGGAGTGAACTTGGCACTGCCGACTTCCTTTTCGTCCATCCGCACCATTTCGAAGAAGACGTGGTTCCACTTGCGTCTCATGCGCGGATCTGCATCGAGATACGAACTGCAACAGACCTTTGCCAACTCGATTGACTGTCTGAGGGTCTCCTCAACCTCATCGAACGGTATTTCGAGGCCCTTCAGTCTCCTGCGTGCATTACTGAGTTGCTTCGCAAGCAGTTGCTGATTCTCGCGACTGATATCATCCGGAACTGCTCCGCTCATTGATTTCTCGGCCCACGTGTGACGCTCTCGATCCAACTGAGCGATCTTCGCCGCAAGTTGCTTTCGCTCTGGATCGGTTGCCTTCTTCAAGGCCCTGAGCTCTCGAATCAGACCCTTCTCGATTGCATCAGCCTCATCCGGTGACAGTTGGAGGGCCGCATATATCCGCTCGACAAACTTCTCAACAAGATCGACTGAAAGGTATGGAAGGTCACACCCGTTGCGGCGCTGCCGCCCAAGGCAGTGAAAGTACGGGTAGATGCCCCCCCGACGTCCCTTGGCATAGGAGATCGTTAGACGCGACTCACAGCGCCTGCAGTAGAGGGTGCCTTTCAGGTAGTGGCGATGGACCCTCTGCTTCTCTCCGGCCCGCACGCGGCTATCTAGGACCATCTGGACTGCGTCGAAGACCTCCTGGGAGATCAAAGGTTCGTGCTTGCCCTGATATTCCACACCCATGTATCGGACCACCCCGACGTAGTACGGATTCCTCAGGATCTTGTTGACCTTTGAGAGGGCAAGCGGAGCCTCGGGATACTTTCCGGTTGGGCGACAGGTGAGTCCCAATTCCGCCAACTGATCGGTCATGCCGCGGAGGGTATAGTCGCCGGTAGCGAATGCCTCAAACGCCCACTTGATGAGCGGAGCCCTAACTGGGTCGACCGCGATGCTCGCCTTGAGCTTCCCGCCGTCAGGATTCCGGACGTTGAGATAGCCGGTGGGAGCGATCCCAACGGTGCCGCCGGTCTTGACCTTCTGAAGCGCACCCTTCTTGACCTCGGTCGCGAGGTTCCGCGAATAGAACTCCGCGATCGACGCCATGATCCCGTGAAGCAGCAAGCCCGACGGCGTGTTGTCGATGGCTTCGGAAGCCGACACCAACCTGACTCCTGATGCTTCCAATGCGAGCGTGATCTGAACGTCGTCGGCCCGGTTTCGTGCAAGACGATCCACCTTGTGCACGATGAGCATGTCGATATCTCGCTCCGATTCGAAGCGCTGGAGCATCCGTTGCAGCTGTGGCCGGTTGGCACTGCGAGCAGACTCGCCGCGATCTACGTACTCATCCACCACGACCGCGCCGAGTGACTCGGCCTTGCGCAGACATGCCTCTCGCTGACCGGGTATCGAGTAGCCCTCCGGGTCACCGTCGCGTTCAGACTGCTCCTTCGTGGAGACCCGCAGATAGATGACCGCTCGACCTGGAGTGGCTTCGTTGCTTGCAACTGCCGAATCGCTGTGGCTTTCTGTCATGCAGAGATTCCTTTCGGTTCGAATGCGGGCATCAGCTCTAGAGACCCACTTGCGCGGCGGTAGCGCGAGCACCTCGGTTCGGGTTCGGCCAACCCCAGTTGCAGTAGGCGCACTCGCATGGCCATCTGCGAAACTCCGAAGCGACGAGCGAGAATCGCCAAGTCTTGGACTCCCTCGTTGCAGAAGACGGCTTTCACCCACGCCCTCGGCATGAGCACGCTCGCGGCAAACGAATCGCAAACCTGTTCGGCGAATCTGCTTGGCTGAGTTCGATCTGCGGAATAGGCGGACTGTACGAACGGATGATCTAGAACATGCTTGAACTCATGCATCAGACTGAAGCGCTGGCGAACCAAGGGCTCGGAGCCATTGACGACGATGATCCACTGGCCGGAACGCCAATCCGCATATCCGGAGACGGGAAGCGGGCTAAGGCGCCGTACTTCGACTCTCGGGAGGGCGGAGATCAGATCCTCTGGAATCGGTGCTTCGACAATTCCAGCGAGTGAGAGAAGGCGTCCCGCCTGTAGCTCTGCGATCCGAAGCGCTTCGGGTACTGATAGATGACGGGAGGGCATGAGGGATCGCAGTTGCGTCACGACACTCGGGTTGTAAGTTTTGGTTGACATGGATCCCTCCCTTTTCCAATTCACACGGCTTATGCAGCCAAATTCTGCTCGTCCTGTTCTGTTTGGGCTTTGCGCCAGTTGAAGTAGTTCTCGACGTCATTGGCCACCTCGGGCGTCGCATCAAATTTGGCCCGGAGGTACGGCGCGAAACTCGGAAGTCCGGTGGGAGACAGGTAGCCAGCCAATGCGTAGTAGTCCTCCACTTCAGTTCCGAGGACAGACGCCAATCTCTGGAGTTTCTGGGGGTCTGGCGATTCAATGAGCCCCTGTTCCAGACGCGAGAGAGTGCTCTTGTCGAGCTTGGCCGCCGCGGAGGCACCTTCAAGTGAGAGCCCAGCTCTTGCGCGGTGTCGCCTCAGCAAACGTCCGAGTTGTAAAGCAGTTTGGTCTGACATCTAGTACATCCTCTTATATAACTCTCCAAGTATATGGCGTATTTTGCACAAATGCAAGTCCAAATTAGTGCCGTAATACGATGCCGCTGATCTCTTGCATTGATCAGGCGTATGTGAGCGGGGTCGGAGAGTTGCGTTGCCACAACCCTCCGACCCCATGACTACTGAACCTTTCGTGCAGACGGTGCAGCGAAGCCCATCGGGCCCTTGCGGGACCTCGGTTCGCTTGCCGTTGCGGCGTCAGGCTCCGGGTTGACAGCCTTGCCTCCGCGGCGTGGCTGCGTGCCCTTGGTGGTTGAGGATCCGGACTTGCCGATCAGTATTGCGATGGCATCCTTGCGGTCCTTCGCCTCCTGATCGATTTCGGCCATCGCCTCTTCGGCCTTGGCGGCGAGGACCCCGGATTCCATCTTCCGGGCGACGTGAGCCTCGACAGCGTCGCGAATCTCTTCCGCGATGCTCGTACCCTCAAGCTGAGCCGTGATTGACAGCAGCTCCATGAGTCCATCCTCGAACCGACATGCGATGGTCTTCATCAGAACCCCCTTCGATGCCGGGGAAGCGGTCGCACAGTGAGCCTGCGCTGCTTCCGGCAGTAGCCGTACGTTGTCCGTATGTACACGGAGAACCTCCTTGGTGCTCGGCGACCGGTGATCCCGGATGGGGATCACGACGACGGCCGCCTGACACCCCCGAGGTGTCATGCCGCAACCGCTTGTTCGGGTCCGGCGCGACCAAGCCGCTCGTAGGCGAGGCTCGCGTAGGTGCTACTCAGCTCGATGCCACACCAATCTCTTCCAAGCCGTTCGGCCGCGACTCCTACCGTTCCGGTTCCGAAGAATGGATCGAGAACGAGCCCCGGTTGCGTAGGGGCGCCGCACACACAGCCCGCTGCCAGCGGTCCGGGTCGACGGAGTGTTCGCCAGCTGCCTCGGTAGCGCCGGACGTATTGGTCGTTCCCGGGCGCCACTTTCTTGCCGACAGTGATGATCTTGGCCGGTTCCCGTTTCCATGGGAGGTTGCAAGCAGAGCAGACTCGCAGTGGGCAAGTGGCCAGGAGGGGACGCTCGACAAGCTGCTCTGGAAACGTCGCGTGATGGGGTCCGCGATAGTTCGCTGCTGGCAATCGCCATGAATCGCCGGGGTCCTTGCCAACGAGCGATCCCTCGCCGTAGGGAAGGCGAAGTGAGTCAACGTCATAGAAGTAGCGATTCTCCCTGACGAAGTGGAACACGAGGTCGTAGGTGTTCGACAACCTGTCAGTGACAGCCTGCGGCATCGGGTTCGTCTTGAGCCAACAGATGCGATTGCGCAAGATCCAGCCGTCGCCAATCATTCGTAGTGCAAGGCGTTCGCCCGAGAGGTACAGACTCTTGGATGGGGCACCCGAGCGGACGTTTCTCGAGTAGGCGTCGCCGAAGTCCAACCACAGGCTTCCGGTTGGTGTGAGTACTCGGTGCAACTCCACCATTACTGAGTGAAGCCGCTCGACCCACTGGTCGACTGAACCTTCGAGTCCAATCTGTCCGGTCACCCCGTAGTCGCGTAGCGCGAAGAACGGCGGCGACGAAATCACACAGTGCACTGATTCGGCCGGAAGGCCCGTCAGGGTCTCGTAAGCATCTCCAACTAGAATCGTGTTTCGCGGCATATCTCTCATGGCGTGCCTCCCATGAGGGCAGCGCTCGATTCCGTCGACAGCACCACGCGAAAGAGCGCTAGGTCCGACGTTGGAAGCGGAGCCAGCACCTGGGCGACTGCGGCTGCCCGACGTTCGCCCGGAACTATGAACACGACGAACGGAAAAACGCCGTGTTCTCGCTCTTCTCGTCCGGTCCGCCGATAGAGAAGGTACGCCGCAATCTTGCGTCGCAGGACGGATGGGCTCTCAGATCCAAGGTCGATCTCCAGGAATGCTGAGTCTTCAAAGGCGGCAGTGGCCGTAACGACGTAGGCGTCCGGCTTCAGTGTGAGGACTTGGGAGCCCGGTCCGATGAAGCGACGCCAGCAGGCGGGTTCCGTGTCGAAGGCAAGGAGTTCGCCATCGCCACGATCTTGGGCTTCCCGGAGTCGGACAAATACGTCTGTGACGGCAACATGGTGGGCGAGGTAGGGCTGCGAGGGAGTCCAAGGCGAGCGCCTGTCCGCACCAGCCGGTCCGAGGCGATTGGCAAAGTGTTGCCCCGTGACCCCAAGGCTCCAAGTCAGGCCGGCCGAACCGGCCCGCACGCCGCCAACGCGTCGGCTGAGGCGGGCGGCGAGGCCCAGTTGCTCGAGCTTGGAGAGCACGCGCCGTGACGCACGAGCATTGGCACCGGCGGTGCTCTCAACGAAGCACACACGCTCAACCTGCTTGGTCGTCGCAATCCGGACGCGCGACAGGAGGGCGATCACTTCGCGGTCACGCTCGGTGAGTTGCCGGTCGATGTCTGCCAGCCGGGTCGCGGTGGTACGGGCGGGCGTCATGACAAGACTCCATGACAACCGACATTCGTTGCAGCACCTCCGGCGACGTGCCCGTAGGGCCGTGGGCTGCGCGCCTGAATGAACAACGCGATGGGACGAGCGACCGGACATCTCACGACGCCCTCCTTCGCCTGCCGACCGAGCCTTCTCCAGCAGCAGGTTCACGTCGCGCGGCGATCCCATCCTCGACGGCGGCTCGGTCGCGGGCGTACTGAGACCGACTGGCTTCTCGCACTCGCTCGAAAGTCCCTAGCGGTGTGGACGGCGGGAGAGTGGCGAGGCTTGCTGGCGGCAGGACCTCCGATCCAACGCAGGCGGCGAGGTATGCGTGATGGGCGGACAGCCCCATCAGGTCGTCTGCTGTAAGACCACCTCCAAGCTGACGAGCCATCTGACCGGCGTCGTCCGCCGAAGTCTGGAAAACGACCTTTGTTCTGGCATTCGCGAACGTGGACGCCTTGAGCTGCGGTCCCAGTTGTCCGGCGTGTTGGAATCCGAGCGTGACCCCAATCCCGAAGCCGCGGGCTTGCGCCAGGACTTCTCCTAGGTCGACGGTGGTCCCGATCAGGCTCTGGTACTCATCGAGGTAGACACCGACAGGAAGTCGGATGGCACGGCGTCGGATCTCCTGCCACAGCCGAGCTACCAGCAGGCTGCCGAAGATCCCTGCCGTCTCCTCTCCAAGTTCGCCGCCATCGAGGCAGACGAGCAAGATCTTCTGGTGATCGAGCACGTCGCCCATGGACCACGTCGATGAGAACTGGCCGATCGAATTTCGAATCGAGACGCGGCGCAACACGGGCCCGAGCTTGTTGCCGAGGGGTGCGATTACGGCACTCTGCTCGCCAGCACTCATCGAGTCGAAGGCGCTCCAGAATGGTTCGACTCCAAGCCGGTCCGAAATCTGTGCCAGCACCTTCCTTCTAAAACTGGCGTCACCGATCAGTGCGGGCAGCTCTGCCAAGGTCATCCCCGGCACTTGTGCCAGCGTGAGCACACTGGCGTGAAGCAGGTCGGTCGAACGAGGACCTAAGGCCGCTCCGTAGCGGCGCAAGAAGATTGAGACGACATCATCGGCGACTCGTTCGGGTGTTCCCACGGAGTCAAAAAGTGATAACGGCACGGGGTACTCCGTGTCGGAGAGGTCCATCAGAATCACGTCCCGAGTTCGCTCTTGAGGTATCGAATCTGCGATGGATTCGACGAGTTGGCGCTTGGGATCAACCACGATGACGGATCGGCCGGCCCGTATGTCCTGCAATGCAAGATTCGCGAGCAACGTCGACTTTCCGACACCGGTTGGACCGCAGCAAAGGGTGTGGTGGAGGCTGTCCGATGCAGAGTGTGCGAGCTGCCGTGGACCCCGCCTATCGATGCCAGTTCCGAAGACTCGCCCGTTCTCTGGTAGCTGATCGGGAGCCGTCATGCGACGACTCCGCTGCACGTTGAGGCCCTGCACCTGAGGAGAGTCGATGGGCCATGCGATGACGGTCGCTAGCTCCTTGGCATTGAGGGTCGACGTCGGTGCGACTGTGTTGGTGGTGCGGCCTTCGATTGCCTTCGCGACCGTGGTATCGGAAGCCCAGGTTCGACGGAAGTGCTGGCCGGGTCGTTCGACCCCGTGTAAGACCGAAGTCAGCCGTCGTACGAGTTCACCGGCACGTCGTTGATTTCCTGCCTGTGCGCCAATTCGCAGCGACACTGAGAAGGGCGGCTCAGATGTCTTGTCCCTAAGGTCCTTCGGAGATGCCGTCGCGGAGGGGGAAACGCCGATGCTCCGCAGCAGCGACGGGAGGAGTGCAACCGTCGTTGCGCTAGACGCTTCGGAGGTTGCGTCGTCCATGCGCCAGTCCGCCTTTGCAGAAACGACCCACTGCACCACGACGGACTCCCCGCGACTGAGAGGGAGCAGGGCCGCCAGGAGAGAAGCCGACGCGGGGGAGGGTTGATCGGTCCGGAGCATGGCTGTGGTGGAGGTCAGCCGAAGCGACACAGCAGCCCCTACGCGAGTCGCACCTGTGACTGGCTCTATTACGAGATCCGGAACCGAGGCGTGCAGCTGAAGGAGGATTTCGCTAGCTCGGATGGCCGGGAGCCACAAGCGATGGGCAATCCGCTCATGTTTGGCATGGCACTCGAACACGACAGATGGTCGCCCGCCTGCCAACAGGCTCGTGGAGCGACGCAATATCACAAGCGAACGACAGAATTTCACGACGTCTTCAAACGCCACATCCTTCGGAAACGTGATCTCGTAGCCCTGCCGAGAAGCATCGAGTCGGCGCTGATCAACCATGCGACTCATTGGGACGAATGCTGCGCCGAGAAGTGCGACGACAAACAGAATCGAGAGCTCGCCATTCATGCAGCACCTCGTTCGTCTTCGTTGGTCTCTTCCTCCTTATGTGCTTGCGCTTGGTTGGCTCGGACCTGCTCGAGGAGCAGCTTGACGAATTCGTCGATCGGCAATGGCCGACGTCGAACGACAGTGGCGCGTAGTTGCTTAGACATGGTTTTCCCCCTTTCGACTTGCTTGGTCTCAGTTGCACAGATGCAACGAAGTTGTGCAAGGTGAAACGACTGGAGCGGTTATACGGTGCTCGACAGACGCTGATTCGATTGTCGTTGCATTGATGCAAAGAGTCAAGTCCTTTCTTTGTCTCTTGCTTGGCTACAGGCGGCGACCTCGGACTAGAAAGCCGAGGAGAAGGACGACGAAGAGGATTGCCAAAAGAACTCCGAGCTCTCCGCCGATCAACCAGCTCGCAATGCGTACACCGATACAAACGACTACAACCAAGACGAGGGCGGACAACACCCTGTTGTAGAGGCCGCCTTTCATCGGACTGCTCGACTACCTCAACCGACTTCGACGCTGTACCTCCGTGAATGCGGCACCGAACTGCCGATCGATCTCGCCCTCGGCCCGGTGGAAGATTCGAATCTCGGTGTGTAGATCGCGAAGCTCCTGCTTGAGCTGCTCGTTCTCTGCCCTTTTGTTCTCATGCAACACCACGGCGATACCGAGCAACAGGAAGAAGGCCCCAGCGAGACATCCAAAGGTGATCGCCATCTCGTGGTACTGCTGCAGTTGAGAGACGACGGCAGTCATCTCTGCATGTACCCCCTGATCACGCCGGCAGTTGCCATCCCGACGTCCTGCTGAATTGCGCGCAGCGTCATCTCAAGGCCAGGTCGGTCGTGAGAAACGCTTGAGATCAGGCCGTCAAGGGCAGCGAATCGGAGGACCGTGCGCTCCAGGAGCACGCAGCCGTTAGCGATTCTGACGTCAGCCAAGCGGGCGAGGGAATCTTCCCGAGCCTCTGCCAACGTCGTGACAGATGAGATCTCGGCAAGCCCGCGTGCGGTACGTCCCCGCTGAACCAGCCCGCCCGTGTATGGGACGATGGAGTCGTTCACTTCGTTGCACCTCGATTCGAGAGTCGTGAGCTGTTGTGGCACTTGTGACAGGACGAGCAGGCTCGGTGCATTGCATCTCCACAATGGGGCCATGGACAGCTGTGCTCGCGAGATTCGATCCGATCTGTTCGCTTCATGGTTCTCCGTTCCCTTCGGCACATTGCGCTCGCTGGATCGCGAGTCGCCCTTGAGTGAACCAGACAGGTCGCAATTGAGAACCTCTCTGTCAAATGGAAATAGGGAAGCGGTCATGCTTGACAAATGGAGCCAATTCCCGCACCATGTGACGCGATGACGAGTGTTGCGCTCCTCGCACCCCTCAGTCCCTTGCCGAGTGTCGGCGTGGGACTTCTGGGGAGGGAGGCGTCGTTGCGCGTCACAGTGGGGTACGGAAAGAGCACGACGACGACATTTCCCGAGGGAGATGTCACGATGCCGCAGAACGTCGAGGTCTATCTGGAGTGGCCTGGGGTCGACCCCGACGGGCTGGAAGTAGATGTTCAAGTCACTCAAGACATGGGCGTGATGTTCGTAGAGGCTCAGCCAACCCGCCTTTCGGGCGTGGACGGCTACCTTCGCGATCCATTTGAAGATGAGCCGATCGGTTCGTGGCGAATCTTGCGCGGTCTCGTCGGTCCCACGATTTGGGGGGTTGTGCAAGGCCTCGTTCGGACAGGGCAAAATGCGGAGACCGTGTTCGATGTCAACGACGCCGAGCTAGCACCCATGACAGAGCTGTGGGCGAACGTCAGGGAGTTGGGCGAATCCAACACCCTCCGGCCGATGCCGGATCCAGAGATGGCTCGTCAGATGGGCATCGTCTTCGCCGATCCAGCTCGGGCTTCTCGAATCCTGGATCGGATGGACCAGATGTTCGAAGAGTTGGATGCCGAGCGCGATCAAGATTGATCGCACGAAATGAATGCCCCCCCGAGCCTTGACTCGGGGGGGCTAATTCTTTGATCATGATTGGTGTCGATCTCAAGGATCGATAAGTGGTTACTTCTGCATATCACCTCGGGAGTGAGAGCGATTGGCTACATGGAGGGTCGCGAAACGAGGACTAGCCCCGAATCCTTCCACTCCCTTCCAGCTGAGTCCGCGCTCTGTCGAGCGCACTTCGCATGTTGTGGTACTGCTTGTTGCTTGGTGGTCTGGCGTCCGGAATGTACTCCGGCAGTACGTGTGCCATGTAGTACGCCTTCCATACCTGGGGGCGTCCGTCTGTGGCGTGAACGAGTATTGAGTATCGCCTGTGCTCCCGACTCCCTCGTCCATACGTCTCGTCGACATAGCCCTGTCCAAATAGGTAGGCGGCTACAGCCGGGTGCAGCGCGAGACGAACGAGTTCGTCCACTGCTGCCCGGTCATCTCAGTGATTCCAAACAGGTCTTGGATCTGATTCACTGGGTACCTCCTTGGCGGAAGTTCCGCCGGTCCCAATGTATTCGGCCACGCCGACGGAGATGCCGTCTGTCAAGAGGGCGGCTTGGTGCGCAAAGTTCCTGATCAGGTCGGCCTTTGTCACGGACCGCTGCTACCTTCGACACAGCGACCGATGGTGAAGTGGGAGGAGCGAAGTGGCCGACGACTGGTACTGGAATGTGGGTTCCCGTTCGTGGGTCATCTCCCAAGTTCGATCAGTCCAGTCCGTGGGGCACCTACGCCCTCGGATCCTCATAACGTTGTCTGTACGCGCGCCACTGGATCATGTCACGACAGAGATTCAGTGTGTGCGGGCGCGCCTGATTTCTCAGGACGAACTCTTGGGGCAGTCCCTAATCATCGGCGAGACGGCTCGCGGATCGGCCTCGGCGTTCGATCTTGAGTTCCCCACAACCCACCGCCTAATTCACCACGTAACCGAGAAACTCGGACAGACGGACGCCGTTCCCCTCGAGCTAAGTCTCTATGGCCAGATCCGGGTGACATGGACGCCCGGACCAGACATGCAAACGATGGTCGGAGAACCCTCATCAGGGGAGCCGACGGAGATGCACCTCGTGGAGGGGAATCATCGGATGCAGGTCTCGATTCCGCGAAGCGACTGGTACTCCAAGGTCATCGCTCCGATTGGAGCCACTGACTTTCTGCACGTTGAGATCCGGATTCCAAAGGGGACCATCGGGGATGCGTGGAGAGCGACCGCGACTCTGCTCAACCAAGCCGAGCGGGCGTACACGATTGGTGACGATGCGGCAGTCTTCAACCATCTCCGTGGAGCGTTCGACTCGCTACCGGGGGCGAAGCAGAACATCTTCGACTCACTTCCCGAGCCGAAGAAGTCTGAGATCGACTCGCTGGTGAAGGCACTATCGCAGTATCTCCACGCCGGTCGACACGTCAATGTCATTGTGGCAGGCGACAAAGGATTCCCCGTCGACCACCAGGACGCGGGGTTGGCCATCAACCTAATGAAGGTCTTGCTGTCGTACGTGTCGCAAGCCATCGGCGCCGTCTAGGAGAGTTGGCGGGTCGGCTGCTGACTGAAGCAACCGCCCGGCGTACATCTCGACACGCTTCGCTCACCTCGCGAACGCATTGGCAAGGTGCAACGATGGGTCAAGGACTAGGCAGCGAACATATGTTTGGGTATGATTCAGTGGAACGGATCATGAATGAGATGCATAAGAGGGACAACTGAATGACCGACGATGCCCAGCAAGTGCCAAGAGTTAGTCCAAACCTTCGCAGCGAGCTCGCTCGCCAGCTAGAGGAACTAGTCCCAGAAGTGATCGCTGATGGCAAGGTGGATGTTGCCAAGCTCAAGGAACTCCTCGGCGAAGACTACGGAGGAGACGGCAGCGAGAGATTCGGATTGTTTTGGCCAGGCAAGGGCCTTGCCTTGCGTTCAGCGCAGGAACCGACGACTGCAACGCTGCGGCCAGCCAAGGAAGAGAGCAAAGATTGGAATACCACCCAAAACGTATTCATCGAAGGTGACAATCTGGAAGTGCTCAAGATCCTTCAGAAGCGATATCACAACCAGATCAAAATGATATATATTGATCCGCCCTATAACACAGGTAAGGACTTCATCTACCCTGACAATTATCAGGAGGGATTGCAGAGTTACCTTGAGTTCACGCGTCAAGTGGACGAAGAACGTCGCGCGCTTCGCACAAACAGCGAGACAGAGGGTCGCTTCCACAGTAATTGGCTAAATATGATGTACCCCCGGTTGAAGCTCGCACGCAATCTGCTCACCGATGACGGTGTCATCTTCATAAGCATCGACGATCACGAGTTGGACAATCTGAAGAAGTTGTGTGATCTCGTGTTCAGTGAGAGTAACTACCTAAACACTTTCGTGTGGGTAAGCAACCTCAAGGGCCGTCAGATCTCGAGTGAAGGGGCAGTCGGCACAAAGGAATATGTACTTTGTTACGCCCGCAAGATTGACGAGATCGGAGACTTTCGTACATCTGCGACCGCACTGAAGGCACTCATGCCGACGGTCTACAAGGGCTTCAACTACACCGCGCAACATGACGAACGCGGGCCTTACGTTCTGAAGAATGAGTTGTACAACACCAACTCTGCATTCAACGAAGTAACGCGAGCCAATCTTGTCTACGACATCTACTTCAATCCCACGACCCAGGACGTTCGCACTGAACCGGTGTCAAAGGAGCATCTACATGAGGGGTACGTCAAGATCGAGCCAAAACAGAACAACAACGGCGTCAATAAGTATCACGCATTCCGTTGGAGTGCGAAGAAGGTTGAGTCAGAGTCATACGACCTTGAATTTGTCGAAGGACCTCAGGGCTACAAGGTATTCACCAAGGTGAGAGATGTCGACTCGACATCAGTAAAAGATCTGGTGATGGATATCAGCACAACCGCTGGCTCAAAGGACATCGCTGCGATTGAACTCGATCCAAAGCTATTTGATTTTCCCAAACCGGTCGACCTGATCAAACTCTTCTGTTCGATCGCAACTCACTCAGATTCACTTGTCATGGACTTTTTCGCTGGCTCGGGTACGACAGCGCACGCGGTCATGCAGTTGAACGCCGAAGATGGCGGAAGCCGTCAGTGTGTCCAGGTCCAGTTACCTGAACCAGTGCCGGACGACTCCGAAGCGAGCAAGGCTGGATTCCGGACAATTGCTGACATCGCAAGGAGGCGCCTAGATCTTGCAGGTAACCACGTCGCCAAGAGTTTTCAATCGAACTTGACCTCTCGGGAGCGACCACTCGACGTCGGTTATCGCACGTACAAACTCGTTGACACCAATTTCCCTAAGTGGAAGGTTTCGAGCGACATCGAAGAAGGCGATTTGAAGCAACGTCTTCTCGAATTACGTGACGGAAATGAGGAATCAGCATCGGCAGACGAACTCCTGACTGAGTTGCTCCTTAAACTGGGTCATTCGCTGACTGAACTGATCTCGGTCGTCGACATCGCAGGTCTGAATGTATACTCTGTCGGAGACAACGTGCTCCTCGCTTATCTCGCAGAGCAGGTAAAGCCAACGCTTGAGCAACTGCGTACTCTTGTCGATGCTAAGCCAGGAAAGATCGTAATCCTTGAGGATGCGTTTCAAGGTGATGACGAGCTCAAGACCAACTTGGTACAACTCTGCAAGACCAAAGCCGTCGAGCTGTGGACGGCTTGATGGAGTTCAAGTTCGATCCAAATCAGCCGTTCCAGCTCGACGCCATAAGTTCTGTCGTAGACCTCTTTGAGGGTCAACCGAATGACGCTGAGCGGCTCGTCACGGCCCTTCGGAATCATCACACAGAGGACTCAGGGCCGCAGCTGTTGACGTTGGAAATTGGAGCCGTCGGGAACAATCTCCTCCTCGATGACCCCGCGATTCTTAGCAATCTCCAGCGAATTCAGGACCGGAACGGGCTCGAGGTGCGCGAATCGCTGGCAAACGATTCCCTCGATTTTGACGTTGAAATGGAGACTGGAACTGGCAAGACCTATGTCTATCTGCGAACGATCTTCGAGTTGAGAAAGCGATACAACTTCACTAAGTTCGTGATTCTGGTTCCGAGCACCGCCATTAAGGAAGGCGTAACAACCAGCATCAATCTGATGCGAGACCACTTTAAGAAGTTGTACTCGATCCCGTTCGACGCCTCGATTTACAGTGGGAAGACCGCAGAGGAGGTCCAGCCGTTCGCGACATCCACGACGGTTCAGATCATGGTGGTGACGATCGATGCAATCCGCGGCGACAAGAGTACCCGCATCATTCACCAGTACCGAGACAAACTCAATGGGCTACGTCCGATCGACTACCTTAGTGCAACCAGGCCGGTAGTCATCATGGACGAGCCACAGAACATGGAATCGGAGCTTTCGCAAAGCGCGATAAGCGAACTTAATCCACTTTGCACGCTTCGCTACAGTGCCACACACCGTCGGCAGAGAAATGTCGTATACAGACTTGATCCCATCGACGCCCATGATCTTGGGCTCGTCAAACAAATTGTCGTGGCAGATGTGCACCAAGAAGGAGCGGAAGCCAAGCCGTACATCAAACTGATCCAAGTTCAACGTGATCCATGGCGTGCGAAGTTGGAACTTGTCTGCCGCAAGGCCGACGGCTCGCTCGAACGAAAGCTCGTGAGCGTTCCACAGCACAAGGACTTGGCTGATGCGACGAACAACAGCGCCTACGCTAATAACTGGCGGATCAACGAGATGAGTCTCGAACCAGCGTTCATAGAGTTGACCAATGGCGGAGTTCTTCAGCTTGGAGAGTCCATTGGTGGCAGTACGGACATTATCTATCGGGAAATGATTCGCGAAACGATCAAAGAACACCTACGAAAGGAGGTGCTACTTCGGAGCAAGGGCATCAAGGTGCTTAGCCTCTTCTTCATCGATCGGGTCGCGAATTATCTGAGCTACGCGGAAGATGACAGTACGATTGATGGCAAGTTCGCCCAATGGTTCGATGAGCTGTTTGTCGAGGAACGAGATAAATCGGAGCGCTACAGATCACTCCTTCCTGAGGACCCACAGGCGCTTCGCCGCGCTTACTTCGCAGAGATGAAATCTAGGGGTAAGAGTCACTATGTTGACAGTACCGAGCGTGGTAGTTCGCGCGACGACGACGCATACGACCTCATTATGCGTGCCAAGGCTCGCTTGCTCGACAACAAAGAGCCAGTGCGTTTCATCTTCAGTCATTCGGCCTTGCGTGAAGGTTGGGACAATCCGAACGTCTTTCAGATCTGCGCACTGCGAGAGATGGGGGAGGCGCTCGAACGACGGCAGACGATTGGACGGGGCTTACGGCTCCCCGTCGATCAGGATGGTGAACGCGTAAACGACAGGGGCATTGCCCAACTGACCGTCATTGCGAATGAGTCATACCGTGAATTCGCGAAAGGCTTGCAGGAAGACTACGTCAAAGCAGGAATAAGTATCGGCTTTGTTCGCCGGGGAGAGTTTGCAAAACTTGCGCATCTTGAGAATGACCGTGAGGTGCTTCTTGGATACCGGAGGTCGGAGCAGATTTGGGATCATCTCAGACTCGCGGGATTCTTAGATGCCGACGGCCGCGTCCTTGTGACGTTTGTACCAGATCAGATCGGATTCACCCTGAGTCTTCCTCAAGAATTCGAGGGATACGAAGTAGACATCATCAGCATCATTGATAAGTGCAAAATCGAACATTTCGTCAAGACGGCACGCCAACGCACTCCCAGGAAGTTGAACAAGGAGTTGTACACGAGCCCCGAGTTCGTAGAGTTCTGGAGTCGCATCAGCCGACGCACGACATATCGGGTGCGAGTTGACCGAGACGACATCATCCGTGACTCGGTCCAAGCCATCAAGTCCGCAGAGACAATCGAGCCTCTGAGGATCCAAATCACTCGCGCGGGTGTGAAGATCATGCGAGGTGGAGCACGCGGAGAGGAACTTGGAACGCGGTCCACCGGCCTCAGTGACTCCTTCGACATGCCTGACATCCTCACCGAACTTCAAGAGGCGACCTCCCTGACTCGGAAGACACTCGTAGATGTTCTGATACAGAGCGACAGGCTCGGTGATTTCCTGCACAATCCGAATGACTTCATTCAGCTGGTCAAACGAGGCATCCTGACAACTCTCGCAGCCTCGGTTGTCGAGGGCATTCAGTACGAACAAATCGCAGGCAGCCTTTATGAGTTGCGCGAGCTCCAGAAGGATGGCCTTGATGAGCGGGACCGATTCATCGACCAGATGTACAAGGTTAAGAACGAGCAGAAGACTGACTTTGACTATGTGGTGTACGACTCCGACGTCGAGAGACAGTTCGCGGAGCTGCTCGACTCTCGCGAGGACATCAAATTGTTCATGAAGTTGCCGCCCAGGTTCAGAGTGCCGACCCCGGTAGGCGACTACAACCCGGACTGGGCAATCATCAAACAGGAAGAGGGCCAGGACAGGATCTACATGATCCGTGAGACAAAGAGCACCATGCAAGACAATCTGTTGCGCCCGAGTGAAGCCGCGAAGGTCAACTGCGGCAAGAAGCATTTCGCGGCAATCGGTATAAGTGACTTCGCAAAGGCGAGTCCAGACAGATGGAACCTCTCTTGAGACATTCGAAGGTGGAACCCCTTCACTTCCGTAATCGGAGTCTCCAACTCAGCGGCGAATGTCCTGGTGTCGACTCCATGGATGCGCGTAGGAGTGGGTGGTCTGCGAACCCGTCGAGATGTCCATAATGGATCTCTACTTCTCTCAACACTTTGAGGTGGAGCCAAAGTTAGTCGATGACTACGGAGCCTTCGACATAAGCGTGGTGTCAGACTTGCCCCTGTTTGTCGACCCCTTTCTTCTTTTCAACAGCGACAATCGGAAGTATCAGGATCTGCATGAAGGAATCATCAAATATCTGTTGTTCCTACGTGACAAGGCGTCCGATGAACTGGACCCGGGTTTGGCTGCGGCTTGGTACCGATTCAAGGAGGTCAAGCAGAACTGGTTGGGCTTCACAGTTCTCGGCAATGGCGGCCACGCCCTTGGGGCTGACTTCGCGTCCGCGCTGATTGCGTCACTCGGAAGCATATTGGCGAATTTTGGCAACGAAGAGGTGACTCGTGGGAGCCACCTAGAGAAGCTGTGTCTCATTAGAGGTGGCGTGGGTCGCGACAGTATCAGTGACTTCACTACGAATCTCATAAAGCACTTCCTGTTGGAGTACACCCAAGAATTTGCCAAGCTACATCTTCAACCGAAACATCGTAGAGATGTATCGGTTCCGCGGGCTCAATTCAACTACTCGACGGAGACGTGGGAGACGCGACGGTATTGCCTGCCAGTTCGTAATAACGACTATGTCTTGCTTACTCCGATTGACATTCTCACCCGAGATGACACATGGATCAGCTATCCGGACATGATCCGCCAAGCCGCTTCTCTGCCTGATGCAGTTCCAAATGATCAGTTAAGAGCCCAAATGAACAGCTACTTGCGTTCGAGATTGGGGCGAAGACCTTCTGCGAAGGACCGTCGGGCAGCGGCGCAAGACACAATCGGAAAATTCCCTGAGTTGGTGGACTATTACATCAGGCTCAAGGAGGATGACGGCAATCGCGCACACAATGTCAGTGCCGCCCGGGTCGCGGATACACGGTCCGTCATGGTGGACCAGCTCAAGCGAACCTTGGCGGATCTCGAGTCTAGGACTGACTTTTACAAGCGACCGTGGACTAGTTATGAGGAGGCTCTCGATCGCGTTGGTTTGTTCAAGCAGTATGTCGAGAATCAGGATGGCTACAAACTCATAAACAGAGACGGGCAGCCGTTCTCAAAGGAATCCGAAGTGCAACTCTTCTTTGGACTGATCTGGTGCAAGACTGACTTTGATGTCAATCGTGAAGTGAATAATGGCCGCGGTCCGGTTGATTTCAAGATTAGTTACGGCGCCGGCGACAAGTCGCTGATCGAGTTCAAGCTAGGAAGTAACACCAGTCTCAAGAGAAACCTTGTGAAGCAGCTGCCAATCTATGAAGCAGCAAATATGACTCGGAAGTCGGTCAAGGTAATCGTCTGTTATACCGCGAGCGACCAGGTTCGAGTTGCGAAGATTCTCAAGGATCTTGGGCTAGAGAATGAGGCCAGCATCCTTGTGATCGATGCACGGAGTGATAATAAGCCATCAGGGTCAAGGGCATAGCGAGGGAACTGGCAGCCACCGATGACCGGGCCCAGTAGTTATTGTGGCCTACCGATTTGCAATTAGGGAGAACTAAACCACCTGAGGTAAAGTTGATTGATTGGAGTGACGAGCAACGAGCGATTCTGAGCCATGAAGGCGGGAACGCACGTCTGCAGGCTGGACCAGGCACAGGTAAGAGCACAACAATGATTGAGCTTGCTCGAATTCTGAGCGCGGATCGCTCCTCCGGCGCGGTAAGGATCGCAACCTTCACGAGAGCGGCCACCCGCGAGCTTGCCAATCGAGCACTCTCGGAGGAAGTTGCCGTTCCAGTGACAACAGTGCACTTGCTTGCGCTTCGACTTCTCTTGGCGAATCCACAGTGGATGCGCCTTCCCTCACCGCTGCGTATTCCGGACGAATCGGAGTATGATGAGCGTGATCGACGTGTCGATACCGCTCTGACTCGCAAAATGCGTCGTGAAACAATGAGTACATGACTTTCCCCGAATCTGAAGTCTCTGAGATTGCGACAAGCGTTCTGGCCGTGAAAAGCCGACCAGTCGTCGTTGGTATAGATGGTCCGGATGGATCTGGAAAGTCAACTCTTGCGCGTGATTTGGCTGACTATTTGTGTGTACCCGTCGCCATCGTTCATGGGGATGACTTCTACAGTGATATGTCCGAGAAAGATAGGACATTGCTAAGCCCCGAGGGTGGCTATGAAGACTACTTCGATTGGCGAAGACTGCAATCAGAAGTCTTGGAATCTATCCGTAGCGGGGCGAAGGATCTGCGTTATCAGCGTTTCGACTGGAACGCTGCCAGAATGGGAAGTTGGATCGAACTTCCAGTGCCTGAAGTGGTTATCGTCGAGGGTGTCTACATGCTCCGTCCTCAGTTACGGGGCTTGCTTGATTACGCGGTATATGTCCGAGCGAGCGAAGAGACAACGTGGGGACGGCTAATGGCGCGCGGTGAGAATCCCGACGAGTGGATTCGAAAGTGGATTGCCGCCTACAGTTTCTACAGTTCTCACGTCAAGCCTTGGAGGAATGCGGATCTCGTTGTCGAGGGCGAGGGACGCGAACTTCGATAGCATGGCGTTCATGCGCTCCTCTGATTTGACAGAGCACCATGAAAATGGTGTTTCTTCTTTTGCATATCTGCAACACTGTTTCGAGTTCCTCAGCCCCGCTTGACGAAGCTCACTAGCAGTCAGATAATGAGAGTGCTAATTTCGCTAGCGTATTGGGCATTGCGATGTGGCAGAGGAGCGACTTGAAAGCAGACCAATTTGCACTACTCAACCCATCAATTGCAGGTAACCCTGCTCTACGTGTGCCCCAGGCAGAGGCGTTTCAGAAGATATCTGAACACTTTGCGAGCGAGGAGCCTGCTCGTGAAGTAGGTCTCGTACTTCCCGTGGGCTGTGGAAAATCAGGATTGCTTGCACTGGCGCCATTTGCTGTGGGGGCCAAGCGTGCGCTGCTAGTGGCTCCCAACGTTGGGATCACTGGGCAGTTGGTTGCTGACCTAACTCCTAGTAGCGACAGGTTCTTCTACGAAAAGCGTGGAGTCCTAGACGGAGATATCTTCCCGGAACTAGCAGAGATCCGAGGTACTAGTACCAACTTATCCGATCTCGAGTCAGCAGACATTGTCGTAACAAATATCCAGCAATTGCAGCGGGACAATAACAAGTGGCTTTCACAACTCGACGAAGACTTTTTTGATCTCATAATGTTTGACGAGGGCCATCACAACGTTGCTGAGAGCTGGGATACCCTGAGGGCCAAGTTCCCTCGAGCACGCATCATTAACGTCAGTGGGACTCCATCTAGAGCTGACGGCCGACTCATGGCAGGGGAGATCATTTACAACTACCCCATTCGGGAAGCCGTTCGCAACGGTTATGTCAAGCGAATCAGCGGGCATAGGCTGAATCCGCGGACGTTGAGATACGTTCGTCGCGACGGAGACGACTCTCATGAAATAGAAGTTGACCTCGATGAAGTAAAAAGGCTTGGAGAAGAGGACGCAAGCTTCCGTCGGAGCATAGTTAGTTCCGACGAGTCACTCTCCACAATCGCGGACGCCTCGATTAGAAAGCTGCGGGAGCTTCGAGAGAGGTCTGGCGACAATCGGCTGAAAATCATTGCGTCCGCTCTAAACATGGAGCACTGTAAGCAGATTGTCGCGAAGTACACGGAGCGGGGTCTGAGGGCAGACTTCGTTCATAGTAGGCAAGAAGGTAGGGCCAATGATCTTGTCCACTCAAAGCTCGATCGACACGAACTTGACGTAATCGTACAGGTGAGAAAACTCGGAGAGGGTTTCGATCATCCGCTTCTTGCAGTTGCTGCTGTCTTCAGCATCTTCAGTAACTTGGGGCCATTCGTGCAGTTTGTCGGCCGCATAATGAGGGTGATCCCTGGAATCGATCCCTTCGATCAAGAGAACGAAGGTGTAGTTGTGTTCCACGTTGGGGCAAACATCACAGGAGTTTGGCAGGACTTTCAGGAGTTTGCAGAGGCCGACCGTGACTGGTTGGCGCAATTGGTTGACGAAGACATTCCTGAGGGGCTGGATGAGGACGACGTGGACCCACTCTCCGATGTCGCAGCGAGGCCAGCCGGAGAGCTGCCGACAATTACTTCGCAGGACGACGTGCGCCTCGAGGACCTTGAGTTACTGAGCGGCGACCCTCTTGTGGCCGAAGCGATGAGACTACTGCGTGAGGCAGGGGTCAGCACAGGTGAGCAATTCGAGCAGCTGAGAAGAATCCAGCCCACGAGGCAGGCGTCGCGACAGGCAAAGAGGAAACTCTTAGATGAACGGATTAAGACCAAAGTGGGGCAGATCCTAGGTCGAAGGCACTTGCAGCACGGGGGAAGAGACCTGGATCGAACCCGACGAGGCCGCAACAATTTCCAAGTCATAAAGGGTGCGATTGATCGGCAAGCCAATTCGAGCGTGGGGCAAGGCACGAAAAGTAGGAGCCAGTTCTCACAGGAAGAGTTGGATCAGATTCTGCTGGGACTAGATGAAATTGCGGAAACTGCCGAACGGGAACTGTTCAGTGAGTAGAGAGAAATCGCTACTGAAGCCAGTCTCGATCGCGGAATCGGGTCGCCTTCATTATTGCCGGCAGAGCCGCAGTCACGCTCTACCAAAGGGAGAACCAGTCTTCATAGTAAAGGACGGGCGAGACGAACGGCACTATTGCATCGGGTGTGGTTTGAAATTTGTAAACACTGCAATTGAGCGTCTTGATGCTCTCAAGCAGGAACTGACCAGAGCTGACGGGGACTAGGTGGGTTGAACTTCAAGTATTGACTCTTTTCCCGTTGCGCCGGACAATCAAACTGACATGGAGAAGAATCACTTAGAGGTCTTGCTGGAGGACATGCACTCCAAGTTCGATGCCGTTACGGAGCTCGTTTCCGGCATGGCTGAAGACGTAACCACCCTCAAGCAAGACGTCGGCACTCTCTCCACCAACATGTCTACCTTGAAAGACGACGTTCACGTAATCAGGGCCGTCGTGACCGAGCAGTCCGGGGAGCTCAATGACACCAAGGAGCGACTCATCGCACTGGAGGCGAAGTAGGTGTGTACCTAGGCCTCATCGCTCAGTGTGGCGTGCAGGTCCTTGAGCGCCTGCCGGAACTGAGGGTCGCTCAGACCCCGGCTGAACAGGCCAATTATCCCTTCATCAAAGGAAAGTAGGGGGTTCGAGTTTTGTCCCTCAGCGCCCACAACGTTTCTTCATGAGAGCCGTTCCGCGGACGGCTGTCTGTAGCGCTCGCCAACGGTGGCCGCGATGTCGTCACTGCCTCGAGTCACCGGCCGCGAAGTCGTCCGGGCTCTCGGGAAGTTGGGCTAGGTAACGCCGTCATTGCCGGTCAGCCGGATTTCACTTGTCCGGTCGCTCGGTCCGAAGAATGCGCGCACTCCAACCCTCAGGTCTTGGGCAGTGCGAGTGTCCATGAGACAATTCCTCGTCAGGAGGCGAGTGAAACGCATGGATGGAACGAGGGAGTGAGATGGCTTGGTGCGCTTGGTCACGCGCTCTCCAACGCCGCCTCGATGACGTGGCAGATCCTCTGGGCTCTGATCTTCGGCTTCCTGCTTTCGGCGATCGTTCAGGCGGTCGTTCGCAGAGAGACGATCATCAAGCGACTTGGCGGCGATGGTGCTCGGACCCTCCTGCTCGCCGCGGGCATCGGGGCTGCGTCCTCTTCGTGTTCCTACGCCGCGGTGGCCCTGGCACGTTCGCTCTTCAAGAAGGGGGCCAGTTTCGCCGCGGCGATGGCCTTTGAGATTGCCTCGACCAACCTCGTGGTCGAACTGGGCGTGATCTTGGCCGTCCTGATCGGATGGCAGTTCACGGCCGCTGAGTTTGTGGGCGGTCCGATCATGATCATCCTGATTGCGCTGATCTTCCGGCTCCTTCTTCGCCAGCGCCTCATCGAGGCCGCACGCACGCAGGCCAACCAGAATTTGGCCGGTGCCATGGAAGGTCATGCCGCCATGGACATGACCATCCAAGAGGAGGGCGGCCCATGGCACCGGCTCGGTTCGAAACAGGCCTACAGCTCCATTTCGAACATCTTCATCATGGAGTGGGCGGCGGTCATCAGGGACGTCGTCATTGGGCTCTTGATCGCCGGAGCCATCGCGGCCTGGGTGCCGAACAGCTTCTGGGAGCACTTCTTCGCCGTTGGCCACCCGCTGCTGTCGAAGATCTGGGGTCCGATCATCGGACCGGTGGTTGGTCTCCTCAGTTTCGTCTGCTCGATCGGCAACGTGCCGCTGGCGGGTGTGCTTTGGAACGGGGGCATCAGCTTCGGAGGCGTGATCAGCTTCATTTTTGCGGACCTGATCATCCTGCCGATTCTGGTCATCTATCGGAAGTACTACGGCACGAAGATGATGATCTTTATCTTGGCGAGCTTCTACGTGACGATGGTGTTCGCCGGCTATCTGGTTGAATTTCTCTTCAGCCTGCTCGGTTTGGTCCCGACCGTGCGCGACGCCAAGGTCGGCGAGCTAGCCATCCAGTGGAACTACACGACGGTGCTCAACATCATTGCCCTGATCGTGGCTGCCGCCCTCATAGTCCGGTTTGTGCGAACCGGCGGCATGGCGATGCTGAAGTTGATGGGAGGATCGCCTGACGGCGAACACGAACTCGATCACCACTAGGTCCAGCAGCCGGTTCGGCTCCGTTCGCTCACCGAGACCAACGTCGAAGTCCGAACCCGTTGCGTTGCCCAGTCGACCCTTCGACAGACGCCGTGTGTCGACATCGGACACTCCCAGATCGGCGTGTGGGGGGGCAGAGGTGGAGTCGCCGTTCCAGATGCCGGGGCAGCGCGACATCCGCGATCGACGAAGTAAGCAACCAGGTACCTCGAGCTTCGACCCGTGATCATCGACCGCCCAGGCGACCTGTCGGGTACGGTCGTCGGCATGTCGCCCGAGGAGATCGCCGATCTCGCGCACCTGCGTCGGGCGCGCGACTTCGTGGACCGCAACTACGCGCAGCCCCTCGATGTCCAGGCCGTGGCGCGCACCGCGCTCATGTCGCCTGCGCACTTCTCGCGGAAGTTCCGCGCGGCGTATGGCGAGACTCCCTACTCCTATCTGATGACCCGACGCATCGAACGAGCGAAGGCGCTGCTGCGTCAGGGCAAGTCGGTCACCGACACCTGTGTCGCCGTCGGCTGCACGTCGCTCGGCTCGTTCAGTTCGCGCTTCACGGAGATCATCGGCGTGACACCGTCGCAATACCGCGCGCTCGACCACCGCGACCTCGAGGTCGTTCCGTCGTGCGTGAGCATGTTCGCGACGCGACCACCGCGTACCACGGCCACGGTCTGAGCTGCCGACCTGTTCGGCTCCGAGCGCGGCGTCGTCGGCGCACCGGGTGCCCGGCTCGCACTCGGACCAAGCAGGATCGGAGAAGCACACGACGGCTCGGTGCTCCTACTGTTGTCGCATGACGGTCACTGTTTCCGCAATGTTCATCCCGGTCCACGACCCCGACGCCGCGCTCGGCTTCTACCGCGACGCCCTCGGCCTCGAGGTCCGCGCCGACGTCGCGTCCCAGGGCTTCCGCTGGGTCACCGTTGGGGCCCAGGGGCAACCCGTCGACATCGTGCTGTCCCAGCCGCACGGCGGTCGTTCGCAAGCCGAGGGCGATGCCCTCCTGGCACTCGTGACCCAGGGGTCGCTGCAGGCTGCGATCTTCGGCTCTGATGACCTCGACGCCACCTTCGAGAAGGTTCGGGCGTCGGGCGCCGAGGTGCTCCAGGAGCCGGCATCACAGCCCTGGGGAGTGCGTGACTGCGCGTTCAGAGACCCCTCGGGCAACCTCATCCGAATCCAACAGCTGCGCTGAGTCATCCGTCGATCGAGTCCAACAGCTGCATCGACGGCATCGCGCTGGGCGGGGATGAGATCTCTCGTCGCCTTCAACCCGTCCCCGTTGCCCGCAGAGAGGAAGCGAGACCATGAAGACAATGACGTGCAAGCAACTTGGTGGACCCTGCGACGTGCCGCTCCATGGAGCCACCGCTGACGCGAAGATTCTGGCTAAGCCACTTCGGAGACTGGTTCGAGCGTGACCTTGTAGCCCATCCGCTGGAGCTGCTCGACAGCGCGCAGCCGTGATCGGTCGGGCGTGCGACGGGTGTAGAAGTCATCCCCTGGATCTGAGTAGAGGGTGCCGTCGCTCAGCATGTGCCAG
>PMON01000021.1 GCA_003162395.1 Acidimicrobiaceae bacterium | reverse complement strand
TAGCCCGCATCCTGCAATAAGCATCGCGAGCTGACTGCACGAAGAACGCAGAAATGCCCTTCTGGCAAGGGAAACTGTAGGTGTCGAAGCCAACAGCGACCCAAACAGAAGGGCACTTCAAAGATGAACGGTAGTCGTGCTGCGAACCGCGTTGCAGTGACCCCCAAGGGCAAGGGTGTGACGAGCCGAGTCGGCTCGCTGCTCTTGGCAGAGCTCGCCGATCGACTGGGCTTCACCGCCGCATGCGCGGCGGGGATGGCACCGCTCGTCAAGCGTCGGCGCCGTCGCGATCCCGGTGTCGTGCTCACCCACTTGGCAGTCCTGCTCGCCGACGGCGGTGACTGCCTGAGCGACCTGGCCGTGCTTCGCCACCAGCCCGATCTGTTCGGCAACGTCGCCTCGGACGCGACGACCTATCGCCTCATGTCGTCGGGGTGGGCCAAGGACGCGATCACCGAGGCGAGAAGGGTCGCTCGGGAGCGCGCGTGGACAGCCGGGGCTGCGCCCACGACCGTCACCTTGGACATCGACGCGACACTGGTCGAGGCGCACTCGGACAAAGAGGATGCGGCACCGAACTACAAGGGCGGCTTCGGCTATCACCCGCTGTGCTGCTTCCTCGACGAGACCAAAGAGGCGCTCGCAGGAAAGCTGCGCCCCGGCAACGCCGGTGCCAACAACGCCGACGATCACGCAGAGCTCCTCGGCGCCTCGCTCGCACAGCTGCCAGGCGAGTGGCGCGCGGGTCACTCGCGCGGCGACGACGCGTCGATGGCGAAGCACCCGATCCTCGTCCGCGCCGACTCGGCGGGAGCGACCCATGACTTCGTCGACGCCCTCATCGAGTCCAACTGCGAGTTCTCGATCGGCTTCCACATCGACCAGAAGGTGCGCGATGCCTTGGGATTGGCCCAAGAGGAGGACCGGTCAGACGCCATCGAGCTCGACGGCTCGGTCCGAGACGGCGCGCAGGTGATCGAGCTCACCAAGCTCATCGACCTTCGCGGCTGGGGTGAGCGAACCCGCCTGTTCTCGCGACGCGAGCGCCCGCACCCCGGCGCCCAGCTCACGCTCTTCGACATCGAGGCGGGCATGCGGCACCAGTGCTTCATCACGAACTCGAGTGGCGACGCAGCGGCGCTCGAGCTGCGCCACCGTGGCCACGCGCGGGTCGAGGACCGCATCCGCGACGCCAAGGCGATGGGGCTGCGCAACCTGCCGTTCAGAGACGTCGTCCCGAACGACGCGTGGCTCCAGCTCGTCTTGTGCGCGATGGACCTCGTGGCGTGGACCAAGGCGCTGTGCCTCGACGGCGAGCTGGCCACCGCCGAGCCCAAGCGTCTTCGCTATGCGTTCTTCCACGCCGCGGGTCGCGTCGTGCACAGCGGCCGGGCCACCACGATCCGCGTCCAGCACAAGTGGCCCTGGGAACAAGAGGTCGTGAGCGCGTTCAAGCGGATGCGTGACCTCGCCCTCTGCTGAGCGCACGCCGACGCCGAGCGAGACCGGAGCCCCTGGACGAGCGCGTCCTACAACGCACCGCAACGGGCACAACGCTTGCCAGCGACATGGGACCACCCCCGTTGCCAGTCATGGGACCACCGCGAGAGCGCTCGACACCGTCGAAATGGCGAAAGTGACGATTCTCAGATGCCTATTGCACGATCCGGGTTAGAGGGAGTCGAACGTAGACCACCGGTAGTTTGCGGGGCATGACGAAGCCAGGGGGCCGATGAGCATGCGGATCAGGACGGTGTACTTCTGCGTGCCCGCCGACCAGTTCGAGGAGGTGGTTGGGTTCTGGGGTCGAGTACTGGGCGTTGCGCCCGCTCAGCGATCCGACGCCTGGTGCGAGTTCAAGGTGGGCGAGATCAACCTTGGGTTGCTGCCGGTGATCGACAATGTCGCGGCGTCCGAGAGCTGCGTTCCAGTCCTTGAGTTTTCCGATGATGAAATTGACGCCGCCATCGCCAGGTCCAAGCGACAAGGCGCTGTGGCCATCATTGAGGGTCGAGACCACCCGGACTATCCCCGGACGGCAGCGGTGATGCGTGACCCATGGGGCTACCGATTTGAGATGACCAACTTCCATGGCTGAGCCAGGTCGTCCACGTATCGCAGGAGAGTCGTCTCGGCGACTGGCGACTGCAGTGCCGCTGGCGAGGCGGGCACGAGTGCCGCTCTAGTGGCGATCCATGGCTCGCATGCGCTCGAGAGCGGTTCGGGCGAGGCCGCGTCCGTCCAGTCCGAGGTCCACCAAGAGTTGCGATGCGTGTCCGTGCGGGAGGTAGGTCGACGGCACGCCCGCGGTGACCGTGCACGGGCCCACGGGGCCAACGCGCTGGCGTATCGCCGCGGCGACCCGCGCGCCGAACCCCCCGTCGACGACGCCGTCCTCGGCGGTGACGATGACATGATGGCGTGCCGCGTCGTCGAGCATCCGTTGATCGACGGGCACGACGCAGCGCGCATCCCAGACTGTCGCTTCGAATCCATCCTCGGCGAGTATCCCTGCGGCATCCTCACAGGCGGCGACCAGCTTGCCCACTCCGAGGAAGCAGATGTCGCGACCACCTCGAACGCGCCTCGCGCCGAGGCCCGTGCCGACGGCGGGCTCTGAGCGAGCTTCTGACTTGGGCCACCTGATTGCGACCGGCCCATCGAGGATCCGGAGCGCGTCGTGCAGCATGACACCAACCTCCTCGTAGGACGAGGGGGCGAGCACCGTCATCCCGGGCACCTTCGAGAGCAGCATCATGTCGAGCACGCCGTGGTGGCTCGGGCCGTCGTCGCCCGTGACGCCCGCGCGATCGAGGCAGAAGACGACCGGGAGTCGATGGAGTCCGACGTCGTAGTAGAGCTGGTCCCATGCTCGGTTGAGGAAGGTGGAGTAGATCGCCACGACCGGTCGCAGTCCGCCCATCGCCATGCCGGCGGCTGCATTGACGGCATGCTGCTCGGCGATGCCGACGTCGAAGAACCGATCCGGATACCGATCGCGAAAGGCATTGAGACCCGTCGGCCCGCCCATCGCGGCAGTGACCGCCACGAGCTCTGGGCGTGCGGCGGCCTCCTCCAACAGGGCGGCACCGAACGCCTCGGTGTGGCTCCGCCGCGCGCCACGGTGCCGAGCCCTGCCCGTGCGGGGGTCGAACGGCGCGACGTCGTGGAGGCACTTGTCCTCGTCGCGCTCCGCGGGCTCGTAGCCGCACCCCTTCACCGTTCGAACGTGGACGACGACGGGCCCGAGCCGGTCCGCGGCCACCCGGAGTGCGTCGTCCAGGACCGACACGTCGTGGCCGTCGAAGGGACCAAGGACCGCGATCCCGAGCGACTCGAAGAACGCGTGCCGCGCCCTGTCGCTCGAGAATGCAGTGACCGTCGGGGCGTAGGAGCGCCCGTTGTCGTTGAGCACGATCATGACGCGCGCCTTCGACGCGCCAATGTTGTTGAGCGCCTCCAGGGCGACGCCGCCAGTGAGCGAGCCGTCGCCGATCACGGCGACGACTCGACGGGGATCTCCCGACAGCCGGCGAGCGGCCGCCAATCCGTAGGCATACGAGAGCGCCGTCGAAGCGTGGCTGTTCTCCACGAGGTCGTGCTCTGACTCGGTGCGGTTTGGGTACCCCGACAGACCGCCAGGCTGGCGCAACGTGTCGAACTGAGATGCTCTCCCGGTGAGCAGCTTGTGCACGTACGCCTGGTGACCGGTGTCCCACACGATCGTGTCCTCGGGCGAAGACAGCACCCGGTGCAGCGCGATCGTGAGCTCGACCGCGCCGAGGTTCGAGCCGAGGTGCCCGCCGGTCACCGAGACGCTCGAGATCAGGAACTCACGCAGCTCTTTTGCAAGGACGTGGAGCTCGGCGGGCGAGAGCGCTCGAAGCTCGGCGGGCGAGCCGATCGCCTCGAGCGTGCCAGCCCCCGGCGCGTCGAGCTCGATCACCTGGTGCTCCGAAGCGCACGAAGCGACTCGCGCAGCGAGCCCATGCTCGCGATCACCGCGGACGGCTCGTAGCCGCAGTGCGCCATGCAGTTCGCGCAGCGCGGGTCGCGCCCCCGCCCGTAGGCGGACCAGTCGGTGGTCTCCACCAGCTCCTTGTAGCTCGACGCGTAACCGTCGGCCATGAGATAGCACGGCCGCTGCCATCCGAACACCGAGTAGCTGGGGATCCCCCACGCCGTGCACTGGAAGTCCACCTTGCCCTCGAGGAAGTCCAAGAAGAGCGGGGAGTGATTGAGCCGCCACCGCTTGCGCCGGTTGTCGGCGAAGGCCTCCTTGAACAGCGCGCGGGTCTGGCTCGTCCCCAAGAAGTGCTCCTGGTCCGGCGCCTTTTCGTAGGCGTAGGCCGGCGAGATCATCATCGCGTCGACGCCGAGGTCGTCGTTCAGGAAGTCGAGCACGTCGCGGACGGTCTTCGGCTCGTCAGTGTTGAAGAACGTCGAGTTCGTCGTGACGCGGAAGCCCGCGGCCTTGGCTTCGCGGATCGCGGCGACGACCTCTTGGAACACGCCCTCTCGGTCGACGGCCGCGTCGTGTCGCTCCTCGAGGCCGTCGACGTGCAGCACGAAGGAGAAGAACCGAGACGGCGTGAAGCGCTCGAGCCGTCGGCGGAGCAGCACGCCGTTCGTGCACAAATAGACGTAGATCTTTCGGCGGACGAGCTCGGCGACCATGCGCTCGATGTCGGCGTGCAAGAGGGGCTCGCCACCAGCGATCGACACCATCGGCGTCCCGCTCTCCTCGACGGCGCCGATGACGTCCTCGACGGAGAGCCGCTGGCGGAGCACCGAGGTCGGGTGCTGGATCTTCCCGCAGCCCGGGCACGACAGGTTGCACGCGAACAGCGGCTCGATCTCGACGATGAAGGGGTAGTACTTCGTCTTCTTCAGTCGATGACGGAGCAGGTGCGTGCCGATGCGCAGGTTCTGACGCAGGGGGACCGGCATCAGCGCACCTTCATGGGGAGGCCGAAGTGCACGGACTCTTTGGCGACGACCTGCTCGTCGATCTCGACAGGCCCGAGGGACGCGAGCGTCTCGATGACGCCCTGGACAAGCGACTCGGGCGCCGACGCGCCGGCGGTGACCCCGACGGTGCGGGCCCGAGCGAGCCACCCGAGCTCGATTCGAGACGCGTCTTCGATGAGCTCTGCCACGCAGCCCTCCTGACGAGCGAGCTCGACGAGCCTCGCGGTGTTGGACGAGTTCTCTGAGCCCACGACGAGCATGAGATCGCAGCGTCGCGCGATCGCGCGGACCGCGTCCTGTCGGTTCTGCGTCGCGTAGCAGATGTCGTCGGACGGCGGGGCGGCGAGGCGATGGAAGCGGGCCCGCAGCGCGTCGACCACGACCGCCGTCTCGTCCGTCGACAGCGTCGTCTGGGTGAGGTAGGCGACGGGCTGGTCGTCGTCGAGCTCGAGCCGCGCGACGTCGTCGACGTCCGCGACGACGTGGAACCTCTCCGGCGCCTCGCCGAGCGTGCCCACGACCTCTTCGTGGTCTTCGTGTCCGATGAGGACGAGCTCGTAGTCCTGGGCGGCGTAGCGCCGGGCCTCGGCGTGCACCTTGGCCACGAGCGGGCAGGTGGCATCGACGACGACGAGGTCGGGGCGTGCCTCGGCGTCCCGTCGGACCGCCGGGGCGACCCCGTGGGCGGCGAAGACCACCACGGCATCTGGGGGGATCTCCTCGAGCTCCTCGACGAACACCGCGCCCTTTTTCTCGAGGTCGCGCACGACGTGCGCGTTGTGGACGATCTGGCGCCGGACGTAGACCGGTGCGCCGAAGCGGTCGAGGGCTCGCTCCACGATCTCGATCGCTCGCTCGACGCCCGCGCAGAACGACCGCGGCGCAGCCAGCAGGACCTCTCGCGGCCCGCACGCCGCCGCCCAGCGCTCGAGGGGACCGCGCACCGAGCGCAGCGAGCGCAGCGCCCGGACGCCGCCCACGAGATGCGAGTCCTCCGCGGTGTCCGAGATAGCCCGGACAACCGCGAGCGGCCGGTCGGCCAGCGGCGCCGAGAGCCAGGCGGACTCCATGTCCACCGCGACCGCGCCGCTCACGGCGAGCGCCTGGCGCGCGCGGCCGCGCACGTAGCGCGATGAGGACAGGAGGGGCCCGGTGTGCACCGAGGCGCGCGCCCGACGGAGCTCGCCGACCAAGAGCCGTGACGCGGGCAGTGGCACCGAGGCGTCGCTGTCGGTGCTGCGGAGCTCGGTCGCCACGACGAGGTCGCCGGTTCGCAGGTCGTCCGCGAGCCCTCCTGCCACCCCGACGACCGCGACGGCGGCGTCGGCGCCGAGTCGGCGGGTGAGGCGCGCCCCGGCACGCCGAGCGCGCACGGGTCCCATGCCCACGACGAGGTTCGAGCCGCCGACCGCGAGCGACTCGACGCGGAGCGGGGTGAGGATGCTCAGCGTGGCCACGCGGCACCTCCGTGGACGAGGCGTCCGAGGGCCATGACGGGGAACGTCAGCCGGTACAGGTGGTAGTTGAGGTAGAAGTCGCCGGGGAAACCCGTGCCCGTGTACCAGGGCTCGTCCCAGGTGCCGTCCTCGCGCTGGGTCTCGACCAGGTAGCCGACGCCCCTCGACGTCGCCCGGTCGCAGGCACCCCCTGCCGTGAGCGCGAGCAGCGCCCAGGCGGTCTGGGAGGCCGTTGACGCACCCTCGCCGACCGACGAGGCGTCCCGGTAGCTGCGAAGGTCCTCACCCCAGCCCCCGTCGTCATTCTGGTGACGCTCGAGCCACGATGCGGCGCGCCGGATTGCGCGGTGGTCGCGAGCGAGGCCGGCCGCGATGAGCGCCGGCACGACCGCGCCGGTCCCGTACACGTGATTGGCACCCCAGCGCCCGAACCACGAGCCGTCATCTTCCTGGGCGTCGAGCAGCCAGCGCACCCCGCGGTCGATCCGCGGCCGCGAGCCTCCGAGGATTGCCAGCGCCTCGACGACATGGGCCGTCACGTCCGCGCTCGGCGGGTCGATCAGCTCGCCGAAGTCGCAGAAGCGCAGCTCCCGACAGAGCGTCCGGGTGTTGTCGACGTCGAAGGACGCCCACCCGCCGTCGCTGCACTGCATGCCCTCCAGCCACCGCAGGCCCCGGCTGATCGCAGGGTCCCCTGCGCCGGCCTCAGTGCGGTGCAGGGCGAGCAGGACCTCAGCTGAGTCGTCGACGTCGGGGTAGTTGTCGTTCTCGAACTCGAAGGACCAGCCACCGCCGGGCGCGAGCTCGGGGCGGCGCACGGACCAGTCGCCACGCACCGCGACCTCTTCGCGGAGGAGGAACCGAGCTGCAGTCTCCAAGGCGGGATCGCCGACTTCGAAGCCCGCGTCGGCGAGCGCGGACACCGTGAGCGCCGTGTCCCAGACGGGGGACTGGCACGCCTCGATGCGACGTCCCATGTCGTCTTCGATCGTGAAACCGTCCAGTCCCTCGATGCCCGCTCGCAGCGCCGGGTGCTCGAGGGCGTAGCCCTGCTCGTGCAGCGCGATGAGCGAGTACACCCACGGCGGCTGAATGCCGCCCCAGGACCCGTCGGCCTCCTGTCGCTGCAGGATCCAGCCCTCCGCGCGCCGAAGGGCGATGCGCCGAAGCCAGCGGATCGGACGCCGCTCGTAGCGGTGCAGGAGCCGGTCGAGCTCGTCGAAGCGCCCGCTCCAGCTCCGGAGCGAGCGAGGGTGGTGCTCGACGACGCCGGTGCGCAGTTCGTCGATGCCGAAGTCGAGGTCGTGCACCGGTCGATGCGCGCACACCACGGAGAGTGCCACGATCGTCTGGCGCGCCCAGCACGCGAAGTCGTAGATGTTGAGCGGCATCCACGTCGGCAGCAGCACCAGCTCGGGGGGAAGGACGGGGACCTCGTCCCAGGACCACAGGCCGAAGAGCGACAGCCAGATCCTCGTGAAGACCCGGGACGCCTCGACGCCACCCACCGAGAGGATGAACCGTGCGGCGTCGCGGAGGTGCGGGGCGTCGACGGCGTCCCCGCTCAGTCGCAGCGCCACGTACGCCTCCACCGTCGTGGAGAGGTCCGGCGGTCCCCCGTAGAACGTCGCCCAGGAGCCGTCGGCCCGCTGCCGTGAGCGGATCCACTTGGCGGTCGCCGCTGTCTGGGCCGGGCTCAGGATGCCAAGGAACTCGCGCAGCAAGAGGTCCTCGGCGTCGATCGTGACGTTGGTCTCGAGCTCGCCCTTCCACCAGCCCGCTTCGTGCTGGCGGGAGAGGAGCGCTGCGGCCGCCCGCTCGAGGCACCGGCTCGCGTCGGCGAGCGCCTCGGTCGTCGGCGCTGGCGGCGCCTCGCTCCAGCGCGCGTCGATGTCGAGCTGATCCGTCATCGGTCCCTCGCCACCACGTAGTCGGCGATCGCGACGAGCTCGTCGCGGGGCTCGCGCAGGAGCGGCACGCGGGCGAGCGCGGCGAGCGCCTCGCCAAGGTGTCGCTCCCCGAGCTCGAGTGTCGACCGTCGTGCCCCGCACGACTCGAGGGTGGCCGTCGCCACGGCGACGTCCTCGTCGCTGACGAGGTCACCCGTCCGCCACCGGCTTCCAAGCTCGACCCCCGCGGCCTGTGCGATGCAGATGGGCAAGGTCATCTTGTGGCGACGCAGGTCGCTCCCCACTGGTTTGCCCGTGACGCTCGGGTCCCCCCAGATGCCCAGCACGTCATCGATCGCCTGGAAGGCGATCCCGAGGTGATGGCCGAACGCCCCGAGGGCGTCGATCGTGGCCTCGCCCGCGCCACCCAGCACCGCGCCGAGCTGCGTCGCGCACATGAGCAGGGCTCCGGTCTTGCCAACGACCATCTCCATGCACTCGCTGAGCGTGACCGTGTTACGGCGCTCGAACGCCATGTCGAGGGCCTGGCCGGAGATCATTGACTGCGTGGCGTCGGCGAGGAGCGCGGCTGCTCGAGCACGCTCCGGGGTCGGTGGATCGAGCAGGGCTTGGAACGCGACGGTCGCCAGCGCATCGCCCGCGATGATCGCGTGGCTGATCCCGTGGCTCGACCACATCGTGGGCCGATGGCGACGCTCCTCGTCGCTGTCAATAATGTCGTCATGGACGAGCGAGAAGTTGTGGACGAGCTCGATGGCGATCGCGCCGTCGATCGCCGAACGCTCGTCAGCGCCGCACGCCGCCGCAGACACGAGGACGAGCCCGGCACGGACGTGCTTGCCGCCGCCCGAGAGGTGCTCGGCCACCGAGTCCGCCAGCTCGGGACTGAGGCGAGTCAGCGTCGCTTCGAGCGCGGGTGCGACGACTGACCGCGCCCTCGCCAGCACGTCGACCGCGACCGCCGCCCTGTCCGGCGCCGCGAGTGACGCCTCGACGCTCAAGGCCTGACTCCGAGCGGCGACTCGACTCGAGACGCACTGCTGGCGAGCCACGTGAGGGCCTGGCGAGCAGCCTCGTTGCCGCTCCGCACCGCCCCCTCCATCGTTGCCGGCCATCCCGTGTCGCACCATGCGCCCGCCAAGAAGACCCCCGGCGTCGAGGTGATGGCGGCTGGCCGCCATGCGCGTGAGCCCGGGACGCCACGGAACGTCGCGCCACGCTCACGCGTGACCACCGCGTCCAGCAGATGGGCGCGTCGCGCGGCGGGCAGCAGATCCCGCAACGCCGCCACGAAGACCTCGACGAGGCTTCCGGAGGGCTCCGCCATGTACGCCGTTGCAGCCGAGAGCGACAGGGCGAGGCACTGCCCGTCGCGCACGCCGCTCGATGCCGTGCGATCGAACACGAACTGGACTGGCGAGTCGACCACCGCGAACATCTCGAGGTCGGTCACCTTTCGGTCGAAGACAAGGTGGACGTTGACGATGGGAGAGCTGCCGAGACGCTGCGCGGCCACGGCGGCGTCGACGACGCCGAGCGCGGCAGCCGTGGCAGGCGGCGTGGCGACGACAACGGCGTCGAACGTCACCTCCTCGTGGCCGACGCGAACGACGGATCCATTCGCGCTCGACGACGGCTCGAGTGCCAGCACGGGCACGCCGTGTCGGACCGCGACGCCCGCGCCGTCGAGCGCCAGGGACGCCTGGACGCCGTGCAGGGAGCCGAGCGGCACCCGCGACCAGCCGATGTCCCCGCTGTCGGCACGGTCGAGGAGCCCCTCGCGGAACACCATCGTCGCGAGCGCGAGGGAGGCCTCCGACGCGGGCAGGTTGATAGTGGGCAGCGCGATGAGGTCCCAGATCTTCGCGATCGCCGCGGGGGACTGCCCTTTCGCGCGCAGCCACGCCTCGAACGTCCACGCGTCGAGGGAGGGGTCCTCGACGTCGAGTGCGCGGAGCGCGAGGGCGGCGCGGGCAAGGCCGAGACGGTCGCGGACGGAGAGGTGCCGATAGGTCGCGAGCGACCATCCAAGGTGTAGTGGCGCGGGGAGTGGCTGGCGGCGAAGCGACGAGCTCCTGCCCGACGGCGACAGGACTGCGACGTCCAGTCGGTCCTGGAGATGGACCATTCCCCGCGCGCCGATCCGCTCGAGGAAGGCGAGGTACGACGTGCAGCAGCGCAGGAAGACGTGCTGGCCGTTGTCGAAGGAGAGCCCGTTGCGCTCGATCGAGCTCGTGAGGCCGCCCAGCGAGTCGCGCCGCTCGAAGAGCACGACATCCGCACCCGCGTCGGCCGCCGCGAGGGCGGTGGCGATGCCCGCAAGGCCGCCGCCGACGACGCCGAGTCGCCGGATGCTCACGGCGTCGCCCCCGCGAGGCTCCCCGCCGCGACGACCAGCTTTTCCCAGGTGGGAAGCGAGACCCTCGTCCGGGTCACAAGGATCGGATCGCGCTCGATGCGGCGCAGGAGCCGATGGTAGATGCCGGCCATCGCAGCCACGCACGAGCGGCTCCTCGAGTCGAGGAGCGCGAGCAGCTGCAGGCCCTCATCGAACCACTCCTCTGCGCGCCGGCACTCGAAGGCGACGAGCCGTGCGACCTCCTCGGGGGGTCCGAGGAGGTCGGGCGCGCAGTCGACGAGCAGCGCGTCCTTGGCGGGCAAGTAGACGCGCCCGACACCTCGGTCCTCCACGACATCGCGCAGGATGTTCGTCAGCTGAAGGGCCACGCCGAGGGAGTCGGCGAGCTCGTTGGCTCGTTCGCTCGGCGCGTGGCTGAAGACGGCCAGCGACAGCCTGCCAACCGAGCCCGCCACCTCACGGCAGTACCCGACGAGGTCCTCGATCGTCTCGTACCGAGTGCCGCGGACGTCGCTCTCGCAGCCGTCGATGATCTCACCGAAGCAGGCAACCGGGAGCGCGTAGCGGCGGGCGACATCGGCCACGGCGGCGAGGACGGGATCGGGCGAGTCGACGTCGAGCTGGTCGAGCTGCGTGCGGACGGCCGCGAGAGCCTCGAGCTTCTCCGCTGGCGGCAGGTCCCCGTCGCCGATGTCGTCGATACGTCGGGCCAGGGCGTAGACGGCGGACATCGCGAGCCGCTCGGGGCGTCGCAGGAGCTTGATCCCGTACGCGAAGTTCTTCGCCTCACGGCGCGTGATGGCCTCGCACTCGAGGTAGGCGCTCGCGAGGTTCATGTCGGCTTGCGTTCTCGAATGGTTGCGACAAGTCCGCCCATGGATCGACGAGCCAGGCCGAAGGCGCTCGGACGGCGGGGAGCCGAGAGCACGTCGCCGCGCGCGCGCTCGATGGCGTCGAGGGCGGCGAACCCCCCGGCGGCGAACCCCACGACCGCCAGGCGTGGACGCAGGGGGAGCGACGTCGCGAGCGGCGTGCCACTTGCGAGCAGCGCACGGACGCGTCCCCCCTCGAGTGCGACGAGCTCGCGCACCGGCTCGCTCGCGTGCGCCGCCAAGAGGTCTGAGGTCTGGCAGTGGACGGCGGCCATGTCGTCTGCCGGCATGTAGACGCGACCCTGCGCCGCGTCTTCACCGAGGTCCTGGAGGTGCTCGACGAGCTGCAGCCCGATGCAGACCTGATCCGCGAGCGCAGTGCGCTCCGGCGAGGTCGCGCCGAACGCCGACAGGACGATCCTGCCCACGGGTGCGGCGGAGAGCATGCAGTAGCCGACGAGGTCCTCGAAGGTGGCGTAGGACGTCACTCGCTGGTCCTGGCGATTGGCCTCGATCAGATCACGAAACGGCTGGATCCCGACGTCGAGACCGGGCAGCACCGCCGCGAGGTCGCGCAGCACCGGGTGCGTCGACGTACCGGCAACGGCTCGATCGAGCTCAGCCTCAAGCCGGTCGAGCTGTGCGAGGCGGTCACCCTCGGCCTCGTCACCGAGGTCATCAGTGAGGCGTGCGAATGCGTAGACCGCAAGGAGCTTCTCGCGGAGACCACGCGGCAAGACGCGCGACGCAACCGGGAAGTTCTCGCCATGGGCCTTGGCACGAAGCGAGTCCCGTGCGTCAATCTGAGAACCCATCAAGCAACCTGACCCTGCGACCCCATGGTCGATCGTGAAGCAACGGTGACTCCGGTGTTCACTCCCGTTATACGTGACAAACCCGCGACCGTCAAGTGATGTATTCAGCGATCAGACGTCCCTACTGTCACCGTGCAACCGGCGCGAACGAGGTAACCCGTCAGTAACTTCCTTGCGCCTGAGGACGCGATGGGTGTGGAAGCCGCGTGACTAGGAGGACTGCAAAGCCGGTCGGAGGAGACCCGTGACCGCAAGGTCAACGATCCTGCGTGCCGCTGGCTTGGCCGCATTGCCCTTCGTCATGAGTCGAGGCATCAGTCTGCTCGCAAGGCCAGTGGCGATGATGCCCATCACCCCGATCAGCGCTGGCTGGTGCAAGAGCTCACCTGTGGCGACCTCAAGGAGAATGGGTGCCATGGGTCGCATGAGGTTCTGGAGCTTCTCCACCGCCTGTCGCTCGCTCAGCTTGGTGGGAAGCTTGTCCAGCTGTTCGCCCACAGCGTCGACGGTCGAACGCGCCGCGGCAATGAAGATCGTCTCTTTGGAGTCGAAGTACCGATAGAAGGAACCCTTCGAGATACCGGCGGACCTGCAGATGTCCGCCACGTTCACGCCCGAGTACCCGTGCTCGGCGAAGCACGTTCGCGCTGCGGTGACGAGGCGGGTCTCAACCTCACCGGGGCCTGAGTTCTCGAGGTAGGTAAGGATGACCTTGTCCCACATCTCTGGACTCAGTGGGCCGTCCTTGCTGAAGGACAAGAGCTCGGGAAGCACGTCGCGAATTGCTTCCAGCGACAAGCTCCGGCGCTCACGAAGGAGCCGAATGACGACAAGGGCCTCAATGTGGCGCCCGTGGTACAGGAACCGGTTCGACGCAACGATGTCGGCCGGGGGAAGGAGCCCGATCCGTCGGTAGTGGTGAATTGACGGGATACTGGTCCCGGACCGCTCGGCGAGCACCGAGATCGTGAAGCCCTGGTCCTGAGCCACGTCATGGGCTGTCGCGCGCCCATCTTGCTGCGGTTCCACTCGGGCTTCACTCCGACGCGCGCCGACCACTGGACTCTCCTTCAAGCTACCCCACACGATATCGAACCCCATTCTATTTCGTCGCGGCGATCTCCGCGGCAGGTCCTCCCGTGGCGCAGAGGGTCTCACCACCCGCCAATTATGCCGGGCAGAGACGGGGGCGCCAGGCCGGTACCCGGGATACGCGTCGCACCCACGTGAGGTCGATGGCATCGCGGGCCGGGCGTCAGGACGATTTGATCGCAACGTGGATGGTCAGGGCCGTTCGAGGTTGGAATCTCAACGACAGCGAGGTCACGAATACTGAGTTCGTGGGAATGACGTCCGGGCAGCGCTTCACCTTCGAAACACAGCTCCTAGGCCTCTCGGAGGTAGTGGAGTGCCTCGTCGACCGTCGTGGATTGACTGGCGACATCCACCTCAGGGCACCTTGCATCGTGCCATGGATCCTCGTGTGTGACGGCAGCAGCGAGCTCCATGAACAACATCGTACCGACGGCCATGACCGTGCAGCGGGTGCTCGTTTGAAGAGGTGCGTCGAGGACTGCATGCCGCCTGACTCACCAATGACTTCGATGAGATGCGCGCTGACGAGCGCAGACCTCGATGTCACGTGCCGAACGCCGAGTGTCGCTCCCTGCAGCGCCCACGAGGGCCTGCTCGCGTTGACTCCCGGGGCGAGCAGTTCGAGAAGATAGGTTGACGAGCGATGCACGCTTCCAGTTGCTCGACTCGACTCATTGCCACAGGGTTTCTGCTCGCGCTCGGACTGGCGTCGTGCGGGAGCTCTCCTGGCGGTTCGCCGAGTGCGACCAAATCGAGCGGTCTCTGCAGCACGGGCTCGACGAAGACCGTCCTGATTCCCTCCTCCCAGCGTTCGCCGGCGGGGACATCGGGCGTTGCACCGAAAGTCGTCGTCCCTCACTCGAC
>PMON01000002.1 GCA_003162395.1 Acidimicrobiaceae bacterium | reverse complement strand
AACGGCACTTATACGGGTGATCTGGTTATACGGGTGATCCGCGGGACCGGCTGACCGCTCGGGGAGCATTTCTCCGGGCGGAGAGCCGACAAGGAGGGTCCCGTGGCGTGGTCTCCGCTGCTGTGCCGTGTCGTTCGCGACGACGGTGTTACGTCCTACTCGCTCGGGCATCCGCTCGTCGACGCGTTCTTGGTGTTCTGCGAAGCCCGAGCACGTCCGAACACGACCCGCGCCTACGCCCACGACCTGAAGGCCTTTTTCACCTTCGTCGACAAGGTGCCGCAGGACGTGACGTCGCGCGACGTGCTCGACTTCGTGGCCAGCCAACAGGCGCCGCGGTCGGGCCACGAGAACGTCGTGCACTTCCCCGACGCGACACCGGGGCTCTCTGCTGCGACGGTCCGTCGACGACTGGCGGCCCTCTCCGCCCTCTACGGCTACCTGCTCGCGCGAGGGGACACCGAGGTCACGGTCAACCCCGTGCCAAAGGGATTGCCGACGCGCCGGGCCCGGCGCGAGCTGCGCGGCGCGCCGTTGGTCCGCACGGTCAGGCGGCTGCCTCGGATCCTCGAGCCCACAGAAGCTGCCGCGCTCTTGGAGGCGTTCCGCACGTGGCGCGACCGTGCGATCACCGAGGCGATGCTGCTCGGCGGGCTGCGCCGCTGCGAGGTGCTGGGGCTGCGACTCGAAGACATCAAGCTCGGCGATCACCGGGTCTTCGTCGCCGACGGCAAAGGCGGCCACCAGCGGCTCGTTCCCGTCTCGCCCACGTTCTTCAAGACGCTCGCTCACTACCTCGAGTGCGAGCGACCGGTCGACTCGCCAACCGACCGGCTCTTCGTGGTGCTCAAAGGACCGAGGCGAGGGATGCCCCTGTCCGCCGAGGGTCTCGACGAGATCATGTCGTCGGCGAAGAAGCGTGCGGGACTCGCCCACGCGACGTGCCACGAGCTGCGCCACACGTGCCTGACGCGATTGCGCGAAGCGGGCATGTCACTCGAGGCGCTCCAGGCTCAGGCCGGGCACCGCTCGATCGCCTCCACGCAGGTCTACCTGCACCTGGGCAGCGAGTGGCTGGCAGCCGAGTACCGCCGCGCCGCTGACGCCGTCGACGCCGTGCTCGCCCAGGAGGTCGCGCGATGAGCGCCAGACCCACGCCCCTTGCCCTCGTCGTCGACGTCGACGCGCACCCACGGCCCTCGACTCGCACCTCTGTGTGGCGCTTCGAGCAGATCGCCGCGTGCGCGCCGCAGCTCGCGGCGACCATGACCCGTTATCTGGCCCAGATTGCGGTCTCCTCGCGTCCCGGCACTGTCGAGGCCGCAGACCTCTGCCTGCGCTGCTTCGCCCAGCACGTCTGTGAGACCGACCCCGAGTGCCAACGCGTCGCCGACGTCGAGCGCCGCCACATCGAGTCCTACAAGCTGGCTTTGGCCGCACGTCGCGGCAAGGTCCCGACCAAGCCCATCGCTGTCGCCACGGTCCGCCACAAGTTGGGCATGCTCCGCACGTTCTTCGAGCGCGTCATCGACTGGGGCTACGACGACGCGCCTCGACGCGTCCCGGTCTTCGCGGGCGATCTCCCGAAGGCCGACGAGCCGCTGCCCAAGTTCCTCGACGACCCGACGGCCGCCAGGTTCATGGCGGCCCTGGCTCGCGACCCGAACCTGCGACGCAGGCTGATCGTCGAGCTGCTCGCGCGCACCGGCATGCGCGTCGGCGAGCTCGGTGCACTGCGCGACGACGCGGTGTTCCGCCTCTCGGGCACCAACTGGCTCCGGATCCCGGTCGGCAAGCTCCACAACGACCGCACGGTGCCGCTGCACCCCGTCGTGGTGGACCTCATCGACGAGTACCAGTCGAAACGCGGGCCGAGCCCGACGGGACTGCTCGTCGTGCGCAACGACGGCCAGCCCTTCGACCGCCGGACCATCCATCGCTACGTGGCGGCGGTCGCTCGCCGCGCGGGGACCGGCCACGTTCACCCCCACCAGCTGCGTCACACGCTCGCGACCCAGTGCATCAACCGCGGCATGTCGCTCGAAGCGATCGCCGCGATGCTCGGTCACCGCTCGCCCAGGATGACCCTCGTCTACGCGCGGATCTCCGATGACACCGTCGCCGAGCAGTACTTCGCTGCGACCAGAGCTGTCGAGTCGGTCAGCTCACGTCGTCAGAGGGATCAAGAAGCGGGCGCGTTCGTCGGCGCGCCGCGGCGCCTGCTCGGGAACGGGCACTGCGCGCGGCCCGCCCAGCTCGACTGTGCCCACCAGACGATCTGCGAAGGCTGCGGGTTCTTCGAGACCGCACCGCAGTTCATCCCGGTGCTTCGACGCCAGCGTCAGAGCGCTGAAGAGCTCGCCGACTTCGAGAGGGCTCGCATCTTCACCGAGCTCATCGACGGGCTCACGACCGATTCGCCCGCACCCCAGGTCCACCCGGGCTGAGAACGTGGCTCAAAACGCAGCACAGCTTCCGCACTCGAGCTGTCACCGCAGGAATCCCGCTGGACCGCTTGGCTGTCGTGTGCTTCCATGAGACCCAGTCGGTCCTTGCGGATCACCCGTGTAACGGCACATC
>PMON01000057.1 GCA_003162395.1 Acidimicrobiaceae bacterium | reverse complement strand
AAGAAGACGTCGACGCCGACGAAGCCACCTGGGAGCCACGAGACGCCCGAGTGGTAGAGCACGACGAGAAGGACCGCGACGGCGCGCAGGCCCTCGACGTCGCCTCGGAACTCGAGGTCGACGCCGCCGGGCGTGTCTGCCGGCGGATCAGCTGCACCCCTCGCGACCTCGCTCACTGGCGCGAACCGGGATCTGGACCCCGACGATCGGGGTGCCCGGTGAGGGGTACGGGCGCGGGATTCGACGCTCGACAGGCGCCGCTCGGCATTTCCATGGTGGGAATGTAGCGCCACGCGACCCGCCCCCAGGAGAAGCGGGCGGCGGCGAGCGATTGCCGGCGGCTTGAACTCAGCGCATTGAGTCCTTGAGCGCCGCTCGGAGCACGCCAGAGAGGTAGGTCGCGTAGGTCGTGGAGAGGTGGCCGCCGCTGTAGTACACGATCATGTTGCCGATCACGACCGTGCACACCTTCGAGCACGTCCAGGGGATCACGTTGATGTACGTCACCTTGGACGCCTTGGCGGCGACCTGTTCTGACTCTCGCTGCGCCGTGTAGGTGGCGTTGTCCTCCGGCAACGAGCAGGTCTGCACCGACGTCGTCGAGGCCGCGAGGCACTGATCGGGGATTGGGATGAGGTAGGTGTCGCCGAGCACCACCTTTTTCATCGACCTCGAGTGCAGCTGCTTGAGCGTTGTCTTGAGCGCCGCGGTGAACTCGGCGTCGGTGATCGGCTGGTCGCTGGCGTTGAGCGGGTAGAAGCTCTCGGACATGACGACGAGCGAGGGATTGAGCTTGTCGATTCGCTTGATCATCGCCGCGTGGAACGCGGGACATCCCGCATTCGGCTGATTCGTCGCGACGTTCCACACCGCGAGCTCGGCAACGGGACAGCCCAGGCCGACGAGCATGATGAGCTTCCACTTCGCCGCGTGCGCGATCGCGTCCAGAGCTGGGAACCAGCTGTACGCGTGCGAGTCGCCCCACAGCACCATTGTGTGCTTCCCCCTGGTGTCCCCGAACAAGCACCTGGGCATCTTGGGGACTCCCACGATGCACGGCTTGAGTGCGGGATACTTCGTCGACGGCTGGTCCGAGGTCGCCGACGCGAGCGGCGGGGTCACGTCGGCAGGCAGCGTCGTGATCGAGCGGGCTGCCGCGACGAGTGCGGCGACCTGCTTCGGCGTGCCCGGCGCGGTGCTCGCAACGGCCGCTTGCGCGGTGAGCGCCGCTGCAGCGAGGCAGCCCAGTGCGCCGAGCGATGCTCGCTTGGTCCAGGGCCGCACGGTCCGATTGTAAGTTCGGCTCGAGGAGGATTGCGGTCGCCGCGCGGACTGGTACGTCATTGGATTGCGGCGGCGACGCTGCGCGAAGGACCATCTCGGTGCCGGGGGGCCATCGTCACTCCCTGAGTCCCGGGTACGCCGGCAGCGATCTCATCGCCCGTCGATCTTGGATCCGGGTGCGTCATGGTCAGGTGCTCGAGGCGGGCGACCTCGACGTCGAGCGGGGCGACGCGACGGTGTTTCTGGTGGAGGTGAAGGGACTCGANNACCAGCTGAGCTACACCCCCCAGAGGAACGACGAGCCTACCCCAGCAGGTCTCAGGGCCTCCGTGCGACGCTCTCGCGCGAGCGGTCAAATGTGATGCGTCAGCGAGCGGCGGCGAAGCGGTCCGACTCCCAATCGTCGTCGTAGTCCTCGGCGTAGCCGTTCTCGACGGGCATGACCGCTCGCGCGACGGGCGTGATGTCCGCGAAGTTGCCCCGTCCGTACATCCCGGTGCTCGACGCGTAGTACATGAGCGCGAGGAAGCCGCCGAGCCCGACGAGCGCGAGCAGCGTCACGGCCCACAGCGCGGTCAGCCCGGAGACCAGGCCGATGAAGAACGACCCAGCGATCGCGATGGCGAGCCCCACGATGATCCTCGTGCGTCGAACGCGTGCGTGGTCCGACGACAGCACGATGAAGCCCCCGGGCTCCTCGTCCTCGTACTCATAGGGCACGCGTAGGGTGCGCCGCGATCTCGCGACCGGCTCGCGATGGTCGTCATCGCGCTGCCAGGGGTCATCCCACGCCTCGCGCACCTCGAGGGGCTCGAGGCGCTCGGCATAGGGCTCCCCGTAGCGCCCGTCGTGTTGTTCTTCGTAGCGCATGGTCGACTCCTTGTGGCTCGAGTGCACCAGCACGAGCCGTGGGGCCGCTGCGGGGACGCGAGGTGCGTCCCGCTCGGTCACGGGCTCGTGCTGTCCTTCCAACCGATACGCCGGCTCAATCAGATTCGGGCCGGAGTGCTCGAGAAGGCGGAGCTGTCGGTGAAATGAGGCGATCGAGGTGGCTCGCTGATGGTGCCGGACCCACTTCACGACGCCAGGGGCCAAGAGGGCGACCCAGAGCGCAAGAATGATGAGTGCCGGCAACACTGCTAAGGCCTCGCCTCCCTTTGTTCCATTGGCGAGCAACGGTACCGAGAACGGCACAAGAAGTGGTGGATTGTGACCGCTGGCATTTACGAGCTCGCGACGTCGTCGCGAGTGGCGAGCTCAGCCGTGCAGCCCGCACTCCTCTTTGTCGCTGTCGGACCAGCGACCTGCGCGACGCGACTCGCCCGCTGCCACGGGGCGCGTCACCGGCGCACAGCCGATCGAGGCGTACCCCATTGCCCACAGTGGGTGCTCCTCGAGACCGTGCTCACGCACGTAGAACTCGACGTCATCGTCGGTCCAGGTCGCGAGCGGATTGCACTTCACCAGGCCGAATCGCTCGTCCCATCCGACGAGGGGAATCTCAGCGCGCGACGGCCCATCGACCCGCTTGAGCGCGGTGAGCCACGCGTCGCGGCCCTCGAGGGCGGCCGCGAGCGGAGCCACCTTGCGCAGCTCGCAGCAGCGCTCGGTCCCACACGGCCAGGCGTCAGCCTCCGGCCCTGGGGTCGTGGTCGTGAGGTTCACGTGGCGCTCCGCGGCGAAGCGGTGCGCGAAGTCGATCGTCTCTTGGAAGTGCGATCCGGTGTCGAGAAAGATGACCTCGAGGTCCGCCTGCTGGTTGAGCGCGAGGTCCACGAGCGCGAGGTCCTCGAAGGAGCACGCCATCGCGACGTTGCCGCCGAAGCGCTCGAGCGCCCAGGCGATCACCTCGCCCGGTGCTGCGGACTGGAGGGCCTCGTCGGCGTCCGCGAGCTCTTGGAGCAGTGTGTCAAATGGGACACTCATGTGGCGACGACCTTCGGCTCCGGGGGGCCCAGTGACTATAGTGATCGCCGCAGGAACGACTGCGACGGCCGCTTCGCGCACGTCGAGTACCGAGCGCCCTCATGACGACTCCCACCGCCGCAACCTCGAGCGATGCAGCGACCCCGAGGGTCGACCACCTCGACCTCTTGGAGTCCCACGCGATCTTCATCATTCGTGAGGTGGCCGCCGAGTGCGAGCGCCCCGTGTTGCTCTTCTCGGGCGGCAAGGACTCCGCGGTGCTCCTGCACCTGGCCGTCAAGGCGTTCGCCCCCGCGCACATCCCGTTCCCCGTGCTGCACATCGACACCGGCCACAACTTCGCCGAGGTCATCGAGTACCGCGACCGCCAGGCCGAGGCATCGGGCGCACGCCTCGTCATCGCGTCGGTGCAGGCATCGATCGACGCGGGTCGCGTCATGGACCCTGGCGACGGGCTGTCGCGGAACCGCATCCAGTCCACGACGCTGCTGGACGCGATCAACGAGCACGGCTTCGACGCGGCGTTCGGTGGCGCTCGTCGAGACGAGGACAAGGCGCGCGCAAAAGAGCGCGTCCTCAGCTTCCGCGATCGGTTCGGGCGATGGGACCCGCGTCGACAGCGTCCCGAGCTGTGGCAGCTCTACCAGGGCAGGGTGAACCACGGCGAGCACCTGCGCGCCTTCCCGCTGTCGGACTGGACCGAGCTCGACATCTGGCAGTACATCGAGCGCGAGCGCATCGAGCTGCCGTCGATCTACTTCGCGCACGAGCGCGAGGTCGTGCTCCGCGACGGGATGCTCCTCGCGATCTCCCAGTGGATCTCGGCCGCCGACGGCGAGGTCGCCGAGCGGCTGTCCGTGCGGTATCGGACCGTCGGTGACGCGACGCTGACCGGCGCGGTCCGCTCGACGGCGACGACCATCGTCGAGATCATCGAGGAGATCTCGACGGCGCGGGTCTCCGAGCGCGGTGCGACGCGAGGCGACGACCGGTTCTCCGAGACCGCCATGGAGGACCGCAAGCGCGAGGGCTACTTCTAGATGTCCGACCCGTCGGGACAGGTCATGGACCTGCTGCGATTTGCCACGGTGGGCTCCGTCGACGACGGGAAGTCGACGCTCATCGGGCGCCTGCTCGTCGACACGAGGCAGCTCTTCGACGACCAGCTCGAGGCGGTCGCGCATGCCTCGGTGAGCCGCGGCGTCGGCGACCTTGACCTGTCGTTCGTGACCGATGGGCTGCGCGCCGAGCGCGAGCAGGGCATCACGATCGACGTCGCCTACCGCTACGCCGCGACGCCGACGCGCAAGTTCATCATCGCGGACTGTCCCGGCCACGTGCAGTACACGCGCAACATGGCGACGGGCGCGTCGACCGCCGACCTCGCGCTCGTGGTCGTCGACGCGACGTCCGGGCTCAAAGAGCAGACGCGCCGCCACCTGTGCATCGCGGCCCTGCTCGGTGTTCGCCGCGTCGTCGTCGCGGCCAACAAGATGGACCTCGCCGAGTGGGCGAAGGACCCCTTCAACGCGATCGTGGCGGAGATCGACTCGCTGGCCGACCGGCTCGGGATCCTCGAGCCGCTGGTCGTGCCCGTCTCAGCGCTCCACGGCGACAACGTGGTGGAGCCCTCCGACGCCGCCCCCTGGTACACGGGACCCACGGTCCTCGGCGCCCTCGAGGCCGCCCCTGCGGGCTCCTGGGCCGGCGAAGGTCGCGTGGGTGGTCGTCTCCCCATCCAGTGGGTGCTCCGGCACCCGACAGGCCGTCGGACGTACGCGGGCATGGTGGACGGCTCGCCCATCTCCCCGGGCGACGAGGTGCACCTCTTGCCGGCGGGCATCACGACGCGGATCCGCCGCGTCGCGACTGCCGACGGTGACCTGCCGGTCGCGCCGGTCGGCAGGTGCGTCGACGTCGACCTGGCTGACGACACCCCCGCGGGGCGCGGCGACATGCTCGCGACCGCACCGCTCCCTACGGTCACCGACCATCTGACCGCGACGGTGTGCTGGTTCGGCGACGAGCCGCTGACCGCAGGGCAGCGGTTCCGCGTCAAGCACACGACGAGGTCGACGGTCGGCTTCGTGGACCACGTGGTCTCGCGGCTGGAGGTGAACGGCCTTCGCCTCGAGCAAGCCGACATGCTCGAGGCGAACGACATCGGCGTCATCACGATCTCGACGGCCGACGCGCTCGTCGTCGACCCCTACGACGTCAACCGGATCACGGGCAGCTTCGTCCTGGTCGACGAGCGGACGAACGCGACGCTCGCCGGGGCCATGGTGGGCGAGCCACAGTTCGCGAGGTAGCGCCAGCTACAGCGACGTCGCCGCGACCATCACGATCGCGGCCAGCACGACCGCCAGCGCGGCGAGCTCGACGGCCCGCGCCATCCGCAGGGCGGCTGCCTGGGCGACAGAGGGCGCCGCGTCGAGGGACGCGGCCACCTGACGCTGCGCCGGGAAGGCGACGACCTCAAGGCACGTCGCCGCCACGAGCCACGCAGCGAGTCCGACCAGCACGAACCCAGAGCTCACCGAGTACGCGCCGCGCGAATCCGCCATGACCGCGAGGCCGGTGAGCGGCACGAGGTGCACGACGCGGCCCGCGAGCTCGGGGCGTCCGGTGAAGGTGCGGGCGGCGAGCTCGGAGCGAGGCTGGGCGCGCGCGACGCCCACCGCAGCGGCGCGCAGCGTGACGAGCACCGCGAACGCGGCGATCGCGCAGATCGCGTGCACGACCAGCAGGGCATCGAACGCCTTGGTGCTCACGACCGCGGTCGTCACGTGGCCAGCAGGGCGTCCACCGCGGCATAGGGATCGAGCTCGCCCGCCGCGACGGCGTCGACGGCGGACTCGAAGGGGCCGCCCGCGGCGAGGCCCTCCACGGTGCCCGCGATGGTGGCGGCGGCGACGCGGCGCAGGAGGCTCGCCGCCCTGACACGCCGCCGGGCGAGCCCGACGTCGCCGTCGAGACGGGCGCGCAGTGCGTCGAGGGCGTCGAACAGCTCGTCGGTGCCCCGGTCCTCGGTCGCGACAGTCTCGACGATCGGCGGCAGCCATCCGTCGTCGCGACCGGTGCCCAGCTCGAGCATCTGGTCGAGGTCGCGCCGAGCGTCGGCGGCACCGGGTCGGTCCGCCTTGTTCACGACGAAGATGTCGGCGATCTCCATGAGCCCTGCCTTGGCGGTCTGCATCGAGTCGCCCCAGCCAGGCGTGACCACGACCACGGTCACGTCGGCCGTCGCCGCGACGTCCAGCTCGACCTGCCCGACGCCCACGGTCTCGATCAGCGCGAGCTCGAAGCCCGCGGCACCGAGGAGTGCGAGCGCGTCCGGCACCGCGACGGAGAGCCCGCCGTGGTGCCCCCTCGTCGCGAGCGACCGGATGAAGACGCGTTCATCGAGCGCATGGTCCTGCATCCGCACCCGGTCGCCGAGGATCGCGCCGCCGCTGAATGGCGACGTCGGGTCGACGCACAGCACCCCGACCTGGCGTACGGGTCCCGGCGCACCGGGAGCGGTGAATCGCTCGAGGGACGTCGCGATCATCCGGTCGGTGAGCGTGGACTTCCCGGCGCCAGGCGCGCCCGTGACGCCGATCGAGAACGCACGGTGCGACGTCCACGTCACCGCGGCGAGCCAGCGCGCGCGCACCGAGTCGTTCTCGACGATCGTGAGCAGCCGCGCGAGTGCGACACGATCGCCCTTGCGTGCGGCGTCGAGCTGCTCGATCGGGCCCGCAGGGCCCGTCACACGCGCTCCACGTCCGCACCGAGGTGGCGCAGCGTCCCGGCGAGATCCTGGTAGCCGCGGTCGACGTGCTCGGCGTTGGCCACCTCGGTCGTGCCGTCGGCGACCAGGCCAGCGAGCACGAGCGCGGCCCCCGCGCGTACGTCCGTCGCGCGGACCGAGCCGCCGGCCAGGCGTTCCACCCCCCTGATCACGACGTGGTGGCCCTCGGTCGTCACCTGTGCCCCGAGCTTGACGAGCTCTTCGACATAGCGGAAACGCCCGTCGAACAGGTTCTCTGTCACGATCGAGGTGCCGTCGGCGACGGAGAGGACCGCCACGAGCAGCGGCTTGTAGTCCGTCGCCACCCCCGGGTACGGCAGCGTCGCGATGTCGCAGGCGCTGGGGCGCGCCGGCCCCTTGGCGGTGATGCCGACCTCGCCGGTGAGCTCGCAGCCGATGGTCGCGAGCTTGCGGAGGAACGTCTCCATGTGCTCACGCCGTGCGTCCGCGACGGTCACCTCGCCGCCGGTGATCGCGGCCGCGGCGAGGTAGGTCGCCGACACGACGCGATCCGCGACGACCTCGTGGTCGGCGGGACGGAGCGCGTCGACGCCCTCGATCACGAGCCGTGACGTCCCGAGACCGGTGACGCTCGCGCCCATCGAGTTGAGCATGACCGCGAGGTCCTCGACCTCGGGCTCGCGAGCGGCGTTGTCGATGACGGTCGTTCCCTGCGCGGTGGCGGCCGCCATGAGCAGGTTGTCGGTCGCGGTGTGGCTCGGGTACTCGAGCGTGAGCCGTGCCCCTCGCAGCCGACCCGAGGGCCGCGTCGCCTCGATGACGCCGCGGAGCACGCGGACGTCCGCGCCCATCGCGCTGAGGCCCTCCAGGTGGAAGTTGACGGGGCGATCCCCGAAGTCGTCGCCCCCGGGCAGCGGGAGTCTCGCGGTGCCGCAGCGGGCGAGCAGCGGGCCGAGCACGACGATGGACGCGCGGAGCCTCGCGACGTCGACAGCGGGCGCGTCGGTCGCGAGGCGCGTCGCCGACGGCACCCCGATCGACAGCTCGTGGTCGCCCGCCCAGTGGACCCTGCACCCGAGCGACGAGAGCACGGCGGCCATCGTGTCGACGTCGTCGATCCGCGGGACGTTGCGCAGTCGATGCATGCCTTCGGCGAGCAGGCATGCGGCCATCTCCTTCAGCACTGCGTTCTTCGCACCGCCGGCAACGACCGTGCCCACCAGCGGTCCGCCGGGACGAACGACAAACCTGCCCATGCTCAAAGTATGGCGCCACTTGCGACGTATCCCGGGCGTTGAGCGCGCTCGTGCGCCACCAGATGCGGTCAAGCGGGCGGGAAACTATCGTTCCTTCGGTGACGACCCCCCACCATCCCCAGCTCGCGCCGGACCGCAACCTCGCGCTCGACCTCATTCGCGTCACCGAGGCCGCAGCGATGGCGTCGTCGCGTTTCATGGGGCTCGGTGACAAGAACGCCGCCGACGACGCTGCCGTCAACGCCATGCGCACCGTGCTCGCCTCCATCCCCATGGACGGCATCGTCGTGATCGGCGAGGGCGAGAAGGACGACGCGCCAATGCTCTTCAACGGCGAGCGCATCGGTGACGGGACGCCGCCCCAGGTGGACATCGCCGTCGACCCGATCGACGGGACGACACTCGTGGCCTTGGGGCGCGCCGGCGCCCTCGCGGTCATCGCCCTGTCGGAGCGCGGGACGATGTTCGACCCGGGCCCGTGCGTCTACATGGAAAAGGTCGCCGTCGGCCCGAGGGGCAGAGGCTGCATCAGCATCAAGAAGTCGCCCACCGAGAACCTCCAGGCGCTCGCCGAGCAGCTCGGCCAACCCGTGCGCGACCTGATCGCCGTCATCTTGGACCGGGACCGGCACGAGGCGCTCGTCGAAGAGGTCCGCGAGGCAGGTGCGCGGGTGCGGCTCATCACCGACGGCGACGTCGCCGGCGCGATCTCGACCGCCTGGGATGCCTCGGACGGCGACATCCTCTTCGGCATCGGCGGCACCCCTGAGGGCGTGATCGCCGCGGCCGCCCTCAAGTGCCTCGGCGGCGAGATCCAAGGACGCCTGTGGCCCCGCGACGACGCGGAGCGAGCGGCGGCCGAGTCGCTCGACTACGACCTCGACGCGGTGCTCTTGACCGACGACCTCGTCGGCGGGGACAACTGCTTCTTCTCGGCGACCGGCATCACCGACGGCGAGCTGCTCCGCGGCGTGCGATTCCACGACCACGGCGCGATGACCCAGAGCCTCGTCATGCGGTCGCTCTCGGGCACGGTGCGCAAGGTCGACGGGTTCCATCGCCTGGACAAGCTCCAGGAGATCAGCACCGTCGCCTACTGAGCTAGGGGGCCCCGCCCGTCCCGACCGCTGACAGCCGCAGCTCGGCGCGGGCGAGCGCGCGCTCGGCCTGCGCTCGCTCGAGCACTCCCTCGTCGTCGTCGCGCGACGCGAGCGCGCTCAGCTGCGTGCTCGCCCTGTCCCTCGCCGCCGTGGCCCGGGCGGCGTCGATCGACCCCACCGGCTCGGCGATGCCCGCGAGCAGCGTCACGCGCGTCGAGCGCGTGGTCTCGCTTACGCCCTCGACGAGGCCGTGCGCCGCGCCGGGCTCGGTGGCGACCTGGAGGAAGCCGCCGTGCACGCAGTAGGCGTCGGTCGAGTCGTCGGGGCGCTCGATGCGCACGATGCCGGGCACCACGTCGCCAACGAGCGGCGTGTGGCCGTCGAGGATCGTCAGGTCGCCGGTCGACGTCCGTGAGATGACCGCGGTCGCCTCGCCCTCGAACAGCGCTGCCTCGGGCGTGACGAGCTGCGCGGCGAAGACCTCGGGTGCCACTACTCGGCCAGTTCGCGCGCGCGCGCGAGCACGCCCTCGACACCGCCGGTGTTGAGGAACGCCTGCTCGGGCACGTCGTCGAGCTCGCCCTTGGTGATCGCCTCGAAGCTCTCGACGGTCTCGTTGATCGGCACGTAGATGCCCTTGGTCCCCGTGAACGCCTCGGCCACGAACATCGGCTGGGACAAGAACCGCTGGATCTTCCGAGCGCGGGTGACCGTGATCCGGTCCTCCTCGGAGAGCTCGTCGAGCCCCAGGATCGCGATGATGTCCTGGAGCTCGCGGTTGCGCTGCAGGATCTGCTGCACCGCGCGGGCGACCTGGTAGTGCCGCTCCCCGACGATCTCTGGGGCGAGGATGTTGGAGGTCGACGCGAGCGGGTCGACCGCGGGGTAGATGCCGAGCGCGGCGATCTGGCGGCTGAGCTCGGTCGTCGCGTCGAGGTGGGTGAACGTCGTGAACGGCGCGGGGTCGGTGTAGTCGTCCGCGGGCACGTAGACGGCCTGCATCGAGGTGATCGAGCGCCCCTTGGTCGACGTGATCCGCTCTTGGAGCTCGCCCATCTCGTCGGCGAGCGTCGGCTGGTAGCCGACCGCCGAGGGCATGCGGCCGAGCAGCGTCGAGACCTCCGAGCCTGCCTGGACGAACCGGAAGATGTTGTCGATGAACAAGAGCACGTCCTGGTTCTTCACGTCGCGGAAGTACTCCGCCATGGT
>PMON01000020.1 GCA_003162395.1 Acidimicrobiaceae bacterium | reverse complement strand
TTCTTGCCCACGTAGTCGGGGCGGATCGGCAGCTCTCGGTGGCCGCGGTCGACGACCACGGCGAGCTGGATTCGCGCCGCACGGCCGAAGTCCGACAGCGCGTGCAGCGCCGCACGGATCGTTCGACCCGTGTACAGGACGTCGTCGACGAGGACCACGGTGCGACCGGTGAGGTCGACCGGGATGGAGGTGGCGGACTCGGGCAGCACGGGACGCGTCGAGACGTCGTCGCGATAGAAGGCGACGTCGAGCGCCCCGAGTGGCACCTCGATCGCCTCGATCTCGGCCAGGTGCGCGCAGATCGCCTGGGCGATCGGCACCCCGCCACGTTGGAGCCCGACCAGCACCACGCCGTCGAGCCCGGGGTTGCGCTCCACGATCTCGTGGGACATCCGGCGCAGCGCACGCGCGACGTCATCGGCGGTGAGCACCTGGGATCGTCCGAGGAACACCGCACCGCCCGGGCGCGTTCGCCGGCTCTCGATGCTCGCCACTGCTCCCCCTCGTCGTGCAGGCCTCTCGGGACCCGCTTCACGACCGGTGCCACCGTACCAGCCGCGGCCCGCGCCACCGCGCAGCTAGAACGCGGGCGGGCGCTTCTCGCGCAGCGCGGCGACGCCTTCGGCGAACTCCTCGGTCGTCATCATCTCTCGGAGCAGTGCGTCGGCGTCCGCGACGGACTCGGCCACGCCTCGATGCAGATCGAGGTACAGCTGGCGCTTGGTCGCCGCAAGCGAGCTCGGCGCGACGCGCTCGGCGAGCTCGCTCGCGAGCGCCGCGACGGTGCCGGTGAGCTCGTCGTGGTCACAGAGGGTGTGCACCAGCCCCATCGCCGCCGCCTCGTCGGTGAGCACGATGCGGCTCGTGAGCAGGAGCTCGGCAGCTCGCGACGCACCGATGAGGCGCGGCAGCAGCCACGACAGCCCGAACTCGGCGGGCAGCCCGAGGCGACCGTGCGCGGTCGTCAGCTTCGCCCCTCGGACACCAACGCGGAGGTCGCAGTAGCACGCAAGCGCGAAGCCGACCCCGGCCGCGGGCCCGTTGATCGCCGCGATGATCGGCTTGGGGATGCCGAAGTGGTACGCGAAGTCCGCGTCGAAGCGCGGATCGGTCCCGTAGCCGGGCATCGCGAGGTCATCTGGGGTCCCCGCGTCGTACGTGCCACGCTCCACATGGCCCTCGAGCGCCATGGTGTCCGCGCCCACACAGAAGGCCCGACCCGCGCCGGTGACGACGATCACCCGGACCGCGGTGTCCGACGCCGCGCACGCGAGGCACCACCGGTACTCGGTCTGCAGCCGCCCGGTCCACGCGTTCATGCGATCTGGCCGATTGAGCGTGATGGTGGCGACCCGCGAGGCGACCTCGTAGGTCGTGACCTTCAGTTCCATGGGCCGGTTGTAGCCGATCCATGCCACCGACGTGAGACGAGCGTCGTCTCGACGACCCCGGGACGCCGGGGCGCGGGGCACGGGACCACCTGGCACGGGGCGACCGCGCTCGCGACGGCGACGACCGCGATGGTGTCGCGGCGCGGGTTGGACGCGGCGACGGCCATCGGCACCGCTCCAATGAGAATGATCGCACCCGCGCAGCACGCCGCCGCCCACTGAAGGAGCGTCCGCGGCGAGCGCTCGTCGAGCCATCGTCGCCACGTGCCAGCCGGCTCTGGCACGTGCGCGGTGAGGGGGTGTGCGACGCCAAGGGAGGCAGCGACGAGGAACGACGCGATGGGCAGCATCGAGTTGGGATCCGTTCCGACCCCCCCGAAGAACCCGAGATCCTGGACCAGGACCCAGTCCGCAAAGCAGAACACGACGGCGCCCGCGACGCCGATCCGTGCGAGGCGCGGATCTCGGGCGATGAGCAGCACCCCGAGCACGCCGAGCAGCAGCACCGCGGCGAGGTTCACGCTCCAGCCGTGCGCCGCGTCGAAGGAGGCGAATGACGCGACGAGCGACGCCAGCGCTGACGGTTGATGCGTGGCTGACATCTGGCGGAGCATGGAGGTCGTGAGCCCCGGCATCGAGTGCGGCGTCGGCTGCCCGGCCCACGTGCGGCGTCCCGGCCACGCTTGGAGCACGGCCGCACCGGCGAAGAGGCACCCGAACGCCTGCAGCACTCGCCGGCCGAGTGCGGGTGTGCGCCATGCGCGATCGGGCAGGGCGACCAGCACGCCCGCGGCAAGGTAGAAGAGTGCCGCGCCGGGAGCGCCGAACAGGAGGCTCTGCCCCGGCGTGAAGATGCCGCCGAGGGCCTCTCCGAACACCCAGACGACGAGCCCCCAGATCGCGCTCGCGAGACCAGCGGACCTCGACGCCAGACCTCGAGGTGCCACGAGCAGCAACAAGCCGACGCCGAGCTGGATCCACACGGTGCCAGCCGCCATCGTGATCGGATGATTGGTCCAGCTCGTCACGCTCACGTCGACGACCCGCTGCACCCACCCAGGCGCGCCTGCCGATGCCGGTGTGAAGACGCCCGACGGCAGCCCGAGCGGCATCGACGCCTGCAGCTGCAAGAGCCCGTCAATCGTCCAGAGGATCCCGAAGGCGACACGGAGTACAAGTCGCCCGCGCGGCTCGGGGGCGACGGCGCGCGCACGCGGTGCGCCGTCGACGCGACCCTGCGCCACCGCCCGCTTGTACTGCATGGTGCGCACGACGTTCCAGGCGAGCGACGCGACGATGGCCAGCGCGAACACGACGAGCAGCTGGTGGGTGAGTGCGGCGTAGAACGCAGCCACCACCCCGTGGGACGCCGTCGGGCCACCGGATCCCATGCCGCTCATCGCGGCTGGCGCCACGGGCGACGGGCTGGTCTCTTGGCGCCATCGCTCGTCGCCACGTGCACGGACCTTACGTGGCGGGACACTGCCGACTGTCCGCGGCGCACGCCTGTCCCTAGCATGCGGGCGTGGGTGACGGGCCGAGCAGGGCACGCCTCGCGCGGCTCCACGTGGGCGTGGCGCTCGCCGTGTCGATCTGTGCGAGCGCGTTCGCGATCGAGGTCGTCCGCGCGGTCGACGGCAATGCCCTCAGCTGGGCCTACGTGTTCGAGTGGCCGCTCCTCTGCGGCTACGCCATCTACATGTGGCGCCGGCTCGTCCGCGACGAGCGCGGCCACCGGGCCGCACCTGCGCCGCCTCACGGCGCCGGGGACGACGACGCAGCGCTGGCTTTGTGGAACGCGTACCTCGCGGACCTGCACGCCTTCGACGCCGCGGCCAAGCGGTCGCGCCCCTCTGCCTAGGAGCCGCCCGTCGGGTTGCCGTCGACCTGTGGCGCGGGCTCCCCGGCGTGCAGCAGGGGCAGCACCGCGGCCAGCACGCCGTTCACGAAACGCGGCGACGCGTCCGTCGAGTAGGTCTTGGCGAGCTCCACTGCCTCGTCGAGGATGACCGCGTCGGGCGGCGGCTCCTCGCTCATGACCTCGCCGATGGCCAGGATCATGACGAGGCGATCGAGGATCGCCATGCGGTCGAGCGGCCACTCTGGGGCTGCGCTGGCGATGGCAGATTCCGCGCGGGGCCTCGCCCGCGCGGCCCCCTCCACCAGTCTGACCGCGAACGGGTCCGGCGCGACGCTGAGCGAGTCCAGCACCTCGCGGGGCGCCACCTCCTTCAGCTCTGCCTCGTAGAGAATCTCGAGCGCTCGCTCGCGCGACAGGTGCCGCGCGTCGGTCCCCCCCGCCGTCACGCCCGTGTCAGGTACTCGCCGCTTCGGGTGTCGACCTTGATCACCTCACCAGGGCTGACGAAGAGGGGGACCTGCACGACGAGGCCGGTCTCGAGCGTCGCGGGCTTGCGCGCGCCCGAGACCCGGTCCCCCTGGACGCCGGGCTCGGTCTCGGTCACGGTCAGCTCGACCGAGGCAGGCAGGTCGATGCCGACGACGGCGTCGTCGTAGACCTGGACGACCGCGTCGCCGCCCTCGCGAAGGTACTCCACGGTCCCCCCGAGCGTGGTCCGTGCGACGGTCATCTGGTCGTAGGTGCTCTGGTCCATGAACACGTAGTCGTCGCCGTCGCGGTACAGGTACTGCATGTCGCGCTTGTCGATGACCGCCTGCTCGAGGCTCTCGGCGGCGCGGTACGTGCGCTCAAGCACCGCCCCAGTTCGGACGTTTCGAAGCTTGGTCCGGACGAACGCGCCGCCCTTCCCGGGCTTCACGTGCTGGAACTCGATCACGGTGAACAGTCCCTCGTCGAGCTTGAGGCCCATCCCGTTCTTCAGGTCGTTGCTGGACACCGAGGCCATCGGGGCGACACATCCTTTGTTGGCCGCGGTCCCTCCGCGGCATCTGCGCCCAGCCCTCGTGGCGCGGGGCGACGCGTGCGCGCCGTCGTGGCGCCGCATCGCTCGCCACGGTCGAGGCGGTCAGCGGCGATCGGCAGCGGCGTGCGAGCAGCGATCCTACGCGGTCGTGCCCGGTGCCCTACCGAGCAGTCGGACGATCGCCTCCACGGCGAGCTCGTAGGACAGCGGTCCGAACCCGGCGATCGATCCGGCAACGACCGGTGCGATCACCGAGACGTGTCGGAACGGCTCGCGGGCGGCGGGATTGGACAGGTGGACCTCGACGACAGGGCACGCGAGCGTCTCGAGCGCGTCGTGCAGCGCGACGGAGGTGTGCGTGAAGGCGCCGAGGTTCGCCAGCACCCCCGCACAACCCGGCTCGCGCCGCTCGATCGCGTCGATGAGCTCGCCTTCGTGGTTCGACTGGACGTGGCGGACGCCCAGTCCGTGCGACCCAGCCGCCAGCGTGGTGGCCGCCACCAGCTCGTCGAGCGTGGCAGTCCCGTAGACGTCGGGGTTCCTCGCGCCGAGCGACGAGAGGTTCGGCCCGGAGAGCACGAGCAGGTAGTCGGTCACGATCCCGCGCCCATCGCGCGAAGCGTAGCGAGGACCTCGCGCTCAGCCACGTCCTCGACGAGCTCGAAGCCAGACGGTCCATCGAGCACGAACGCGAGCGAGTGGTGCGCCTTCTTGTCGCTGCGCATGAGCTCGATGATCGTGCTCGCGCTGCTCTGTGCCGGCAGCTCGCCGCGGAGCCCGAACACGTCGAGGACGGCGTCGTGCTGGCGCACGCGCGCCTCGTCGATCCTGGCGAGCCTTGCGGCGAGCCGCGCCGCGAACGCCAGCCCGATGGCGACGGCCTCGCCGTGGCGCAGGTCGGCATCACGCCTGCCAGCCTGGGCAGTCTCGAGGGCGTGCGCGAGGGTATGCCCGTAGTTGAGGAGCGCTCGACGCCCGGACTCTCGCTCATCAGACCCGACGTAGTCCGCCTTGATCTCGACGCACCGCGCGATCCTCTCGTCGAGCGGCGCGGTTGCAAGCGCGACGGGGTCCCCGCCGGTAAGCAGCGCGTACTTCGCGATCTCGCCGTTGCCGCACGCCCACTCGCGCGCCGGGAGCGTCGCAAGCACCGCGGTGTCGCAGAGCACGCCGATCGGCTGGTGGATCGTGCCCACGAGGTTCTTTCCCTCTCGCAGGTTCACGCCGTTCTTGCCGCCAATCGCCGCGTCGACCTGTCCGAGCAGCGTCGAGGGCAGCTGCACGAGCGCGACACCTCGGAGGTGGACCGAGGCGACCAGGCCCGCGACGTCGGTCACGACGCCGCCCCCGAAGCCGACCACCACGTCGCGCCGCGAGACGCCCTCGGTGACCAGCTCGGCACAGAGCCGCTCGACGGTCGCGAGCGATTTCGCCGACTCGCCCTCCTCGATCACGTGGAGCGAGGCGTCGACCCCGGGGTCCAGCTCTTCGAGCCAGCCCTCGTCGACCACGCGCTGCTGGGTCACGATGGCTGCCGCCCGGCAGGTGGGGAGCCGAGCCGCCAGCAGCGCCGCGAGACCGTGACGCGCCCCCTCGCCGACGACCACCTCGTAGCGACCCGACGCCGCGTCGACCGAGACGTGCCTCACGCGGGCACCGCGATCGCGATGATTGCCGCGACGACGTCGTCGACAGGGGCCGAGGCGTCGAGCGAGACGTCGGCGACTTCGGCGTAGAGGACGGCGCGCCCCTCGACGAGCTGGTTGAGCCGCTCGAGCGAGGGCGCCCCGAGCAGCGGGCGATCGCCGTCACCGAGCCGGGCGAGCAGGACCTCGGGCGGGGCGGTGAGCTGTATGACGAGCGGCTCGTCCGCGAGCAGCGCCCGCGACGACGCGGTCTCGACGGCGCCGCCACCCGTCGCGACGACCCCGGCCGCAGCGTCTGCCAGGGCGGCCGCGAGGGCGCTCGCCTCGGCGACGCGAAACGCCACCTCGCCCTGGTTGCGCAGCAGCGAGGCGCACGCCTCGCCCGACATCGTGGCGATCAGGTCGTCGACGTCGCAGAACTCGACGTCGAGGGCCGCGGCGAGCGCGCGCCCGATCGTCGTTTTGCCGACGCCCGGTGCCCCCACGAGCACGACGCGGTCCGTCACGACTCCGCGTCGACCAGGTGCCCGACGCGCGCGGCGTCCGCGAGGAAACCCGCTGCGTTGCGGCGAAGTTCTCGAACCGAGTCGCCGCCGAACTTGTGGAGCGCCTCGCTCGCGAGCACCAGCGCCACCATCGACTCGGCGACCACACCCATCGCCGGCACCGCGGTCACGTCGGTGCGCTCCTTGAACGACGTCGACGCGTCGCCTGTCGAGGTGTCCACGGTCGCGAGCACCGGACGGCTCAGCGTCGACAGCGGCTTCATCGTGGCCCGCACCACGATCAGGGACCCCGTCGTGATCCCGCCCTCGAGACCGCCCGCGAGCGCGGTGCTTCGCCCGAAGCCCCCCGCGGCGGTCGCGCCGGCATCGAGCTCGATCGAGTCGTGCGCCTCGCTGCCGCGTCCCCTGGCCTGCAGCGACGCGGAGCCGATCTCCACGCCCTTCACGGCCTGGATGCTCATGACGGCCTGGGCGAGCAGTCCATCGAGCTTTCGATCCCAGTGCACGTGACTGCCCAGCCCGACGGGGACGTCGAAGGCGAGGACCTCGGCGACGCCGCCGAGCGAGTCGCCGTCGGCCGCGGCGGCCTTGATCGCCGCGACCATCGACGCGGACGTCGCCGCGTCCGCGCAGCGCACCTCGTTGTCGTCGATCGCCGCGAGATCCTCGGGCCCGGGCCGCACCGAGGTGGGAACCTCGACACCGCCGAGCGCGACGATGTGGCTGAGCACGCTCGCGCCCAGCTCTGCGAGGATCGCCTTTGCCACGGTCCCTGCGGCGACTCGCGCGGCGGTCTCGCGTGCACTGGCGCGCTCGAGCACGTCGCGGGCGTCGTTGAGGGCGTACTTCTGCATCCCCGCGAGGTCTGCGTGCCCGGGCCTCGGAGCCGTCAGCGGCCGTTCGGTGTGCCCGGGGTCAGGCGACATCTCTTCGCGCCACTTCTCCCACTCGGTGTTGGCGATCTCGATCGCGATGGGCGACCCGAGGGTCCGGCCGTGCCGCACGCCGGCGAGGAGGATGATCTCGTCGCGCTCGAATCGCATCCGCGGGCCCCGCCCGAAGCCCAGTCGACGACGCGCGAGCTCGTCGGCGACCCGCTCGGCGGTGATCTCCAGTCCCGACGGCGCGCCCTCGACGATGACGACCAGGCCCTTGCCGTGACTCTCGCCCGCTGTCAGGAACCTCAGCACGCGCGCCTCAGGACGGCGGCCTAGCGGGCGTAGTAGGGCGTGGCGCCGCTCGCGTGGTCGGTGACGTCAACCACGCCGGTCAGCTCGGGGATCTCCTCTTTGAGCGACACCTCGATGCCGTTGGCGAGCGTTGCGCGGCTCATGGCACAGCCCTGGCACCCGCCGGAGAGCGCGAGGTAGGCGACCATCGCGGACTCGTCGAGGGCCACGAGGTCTGCGCGACCACCGTGGCTCGCGATTGCAGGGTTGATCGCGGTCTCGAGCACCTGGACCACCCATTGAGCGGTCGGAGAGTCGAGTCCCGCGGCGAGCACGGCTTCGGGCACGCCGGGCGCGCGCTCTGCGAGCGACGGCGTGTTCGGGTTCACGAGGACCAGGCCACCGTCTTCGATCTCGAGATGCGCGCCTCGGAGCCGATCCACGGACTCAGCGGGGATCCCGATGGTGAGTCCCGGGGTCGAGTCGACCGATGCGCCGTCAGGCAGCTCGGCCACGGGCTGGAAGTACAGGTCGTAGTCGTAGCCGCGTGCGTTCACGCCGCGGATCTCGACGACGAGCGCGAGTGCGTCGGCGTCGGGCTCGGCCGACAGCGCGGCCGCCACGGTCTCGCGCGCCTCATCCGACAAGGTGAGCACCGCTACTGAGGTCGTCGTCATGGCGACCAGTGTACGGGTACAGGACCTCGTCGGTGTCGACGACTAGGTTCGCGCCGATGGCAAAGGTGCCTCGCGAGACCCACGAGTGGGTGAGCTTCGACGACCCCGACGAGCGGCGGACGTGGCTCTTCGACGTCACGTTCCTCACGAGCAACTGGCAGTGCATCTTCGGGGCGGGCTGCCAAGGGGTCCTCACGGGCCCCGCAGAGGACCTCGTCCAGGGCTGCTGCAGCTACGGCGCGCACTTCACGGACAAAGCCGACGCCAAGCGCGTCGAGCGCGCGGCCAAGACCCTGACCGAGGACCAGTGGCAGTTCAAGTCACGTGGGACAGCAGGGGTGGTGCGCACGACCAAGGGCGGCGACCAGATGACCAGGCTCGTGAAGGGCGCCTGCATCTTCCTCAACCGCCCCGACTTCGAGCGGGGCCCGGGGTGTGCGCTGCACGTCGCTGCCCTGGACCGCGGCGAGAGCTACATCACGCTCAAGCCCGACGTCTGCTGGCAGCTGCCGCTGCGCCGCGACGACGAGGTGCTCGAGGACGGCCACGTGCTCACGAGGGTGACGCAGTGGGAGCGGCGCAACTGGGGGAAGGGCGGTGACGACTTCCACTGGTGGTGCACCGAGGCACCTGAGGCCTTCACCGGCACCAGTCGCGTGGTGGACTCGATGCGCGACGAGTTGTCCGCCATGTGTGGCGAGAAGGTCTATCGACGGCTCGCGGCGTACCTGGACGACCTCTCGTCACGGGCACCTGGCATGACGTCGCTCCCGCACCCCGTCACGCGCCGGCGCAGCGCGCGAACCTGATCACGCCTCGTCGGCGTCGCGCTCCTCGCCGTCGGGCACCGCGACGCCGCCCATGATCTGCTCGTAGCGATCCTCCTCGGCGAGGCACCACTCGGCGTGCACGTCCTCAGGCTCGGCCCCGCACTCCGGACACGACCGCTGCACGGTCGTCGACGTGCGCTTTAGCTCCCGGGCCTCGACGAACCTGCGATGACGACCCTTCTTCACAGCTAACTCCTCGCTGCCGACCCATCTCGATCTCGGAGTGCGGCGGCTGAAGGACCGTCGGACCCCGACGACCCGCGCACCAGTTTACCGCCTCGATTCAGTGAAATGGCGGCCGACTTCGACGCCGCTCCGCAGGACCCACGGACCGGACCGCGCAGCCGCACGGGGAACGACTCGCGGTGACTCTGCCGCGAGGACGCCCCCGGACCTGGCACGCGCCCGACGTCGGCGGGGCCGCTCGCCCCTCGGCGCCACCCATGGCGACGAGGGCTCGGCGAGCGCGCGCCGTCGGCCGGCCCTACGGCGCCGATCGCTCGAGCACCTGGTCGACGTAGCCGAGCGCGACCGCGTCGAGTGCCTCGAGCGAGCTCGTGCGCTCCCACTCGCCTTCGACGTCGGACGCCGGACGCCCGACGCGGCTCGCCACGTGGGCGAAGAACGCCTCGCGCACCACGGCGCGCTCTGCCAAGGTGCGCTCGAGATCCCTCGCGGTCCCCGACGCCACTGCGTCGGGCTCGCAAAGCCGGAGTCGGCCGTGCGGCGTGATGCGCCGGCACTCACCCGCGACGAGCACCCCGACGGGGCCGCCCTCCACCGTGCCGAGCGCCGACGTGCGAACCTGGACGCCGAGCACCCCGATCACGTCGACGAGCGCGAGCGACGCGTCGAGGGTCCCTGCGCACGTGCCGAGCCGAAGCTCGATGTGGCCGTCCCCGAGGGCATCGAGCGTCATGAGCTCAGCCGCGAGCGTCGACACGCGAGCGGCGTCGACGTCGCCGCTCAGGAGCACGACGCGCCGGTCGAGCAGCCTCGACGCGACGTCGTCGGCGAGGCCGCGCGGCACCAGGGATGCGCCGTCAGCTGCCACGGTCCTCAAGCCGCCAGCTCACGACGTGCCCCACGGCATCGGCGTACCGCTCGATCGTCGACATGCGCACGTCGAGGTGCCCCGCCTCGATGCGCGCGACCGCGGACTGCGAGGTGCCCATCCGCGCAGCCACGTCGGTCTGGGTGAGCCCGAGCTCGACGCGCCGCTGCGTGAGCGCGTGGGCGAGCGCGCGGCGTCGCGCCGCCATCTCCTTGAAGCCGGGCAGGAGCGGCTCATGGCGACGTTCGCTCATCAGTACTCGCCGCTCATGGGTGCGCGCCCGCCGGGTCGGTCATATCTCATGTACAGTATCTCACACTCGAGATAACAAGGAGGAGCGATGGCACCGCTCAGCGCCGTGATCCCGACCGTCATCGACCAGACCGCCCGCGGCGACCGGGCGTTCGACATCTTCTCGATGCTGCTGAAGGAGCGGATCGTCTTTTTGGGCCAGGAGGTCGACGACCAGATCGCGAACCTCTTGATCGCCGAGATCCTCTACCTCGCCGGCGAGAAGCCCGACCAGGACATCGCCCTGTACGTCAACTCACCGGGCGGCCTGAGCTACGCGGGCATGGCGATCTACGACGTCATGCAGCACGTCAGCTGCGACGTGTCGACGATCTGCGTCGGGATGGGGATGTCGGCCGCCGCCATGATCCTCGCCGGCGGCGCGCCCGGGAAGCGCTTCGCCCTTCCCAACTCGAAGATCATGATCCACCAGGGCACGGCGGGCACCAAGGGCGCCCCGCGCGACATGGAGATCCATCTGAAAGAGGTGCTCGCGACGACGAGGCGAATGGCCGAGATCATCGCGTTCCACAGTGGCCAGCCCCTCGAGAAGGTCGAGGCGGACGTGGACAGGGACTACTTCATGACGCCCGAGGAGGCAAAGGCCTATGGGATCATCGACGACATCATCGTCCCGACGAGGGGGCTCGGGTCGAGCGCGGCCCGGACGACCGAGCCGCCCGCGCTCGAACCCGTCCTCGACGACGCCGAGCCCGTCCTCGCCTGACGACCTCGCCCGTCCGCGCCGCACGGTCCAGTTCCGGTGCGAGTCGTGCCAGACCGTCATCTCGACGCGCCATGCCTGGGACCACGTGACGTGCGCGTGCGGCGCGCTGACCGCCTCGGGACGCCCGTGGCGACCGCGCCTCCACTGGCGCGCGACGTCCGGCGGGGGCTGGACCGAGCTCGACGACGACACGGGCAGCGCTGGTGCGCCCAGCCCCGATGACGACGCGTCGCGCCGCCGCATCGGCTACTAGCACTCGGTGCTCGGTGCATACTGCACCGATGGCTGAGGCCTTCGATCCACAAGAGATGCTCGTTCGGTTCGCCGAGCGCGCCGAGGCCGTGAAGCGGCGCGGACTGCCCCCTGTCGAGGGACCCGAACGATTGCGCTTCGCGAAGCAGGCCGCGCTCGACTTCCAGGACTTCGCCATGCTCGCCGACGCGACCGTCGAGCTGGACGACGGCGTCCTGACGCTGCGCGTCGACCTGCGGCCGGCCGGAGCGACCTAGCCGCCGTAGTTCATCTTCGTGTCCTCCATGCGGAGGATGGCCGCGAGGTGCGCGGACGCGGGGCCCTCGAGCACCTCGGGAGCGACCGCGACGCCGCGGACCTCACAGCAGAACAACGTGTGGCTCGCGAAGTCGACTCGACCCACGACGTGAAGGTCGAGGCATCCTGCGGCGTCCGCGAGGCACGGCGCGCCCGAGTCGGCGACGAGCACCTCGACGCCTCCCATGGTCCTCGGGCGTCCCTGCTCGTCGAGCTCGACGTCGCTCACGGGCTTCACGAAGCGCCGGACCAGGTCGCGCTGGTCTCGGCGCAGGACCGACAGCGTCGCGACGCCGGTGGCGTCGAGGTAGCCATGGGTTCTTGCCGTGACGTCGATCGCGAGCGCCACCACGCACGGCTCGGTCGCGACCTGGACCGCAAGGCTGTGGGTCATCAGGTTGTAGGTCCCTCGCGCCGACCCGATGGAGCCGACGACGTAGATCCCCGTCGGCATCGACCAGAGCAGGCGTCGACGTCGTTCGTCGTCAGGGCCGCCGTCGAAGGACAAGCGCGTCACGAGATGCCCGCGACCGAGAGGGTCTTGCCGGTGACGGCCTGATCGCGGTACACCGCAGCCACGAGAGAGCCGATGGCGACGCGGCACTCGCCCAGGGTCGCTCGGCGCACCGAGGCGTCGGCCGGGTTCCTCGTGCACTGGTAGGCGGCGTGGACGAATCCGTCGAACGCGTCGGACAGCAAGGTCGTGAGCTGAGTATCTGGCGTCGGGAGCAGGTCGGTGTTCTCCCCGTTCGCGTCGGCGAACAGTTCCGCGCAGTAGGTACGGACCGACGCCGTCGAGGCGTGGTGGTCGATCGCGTCGTGCACCTTCGAGACGTCGTAGAGCAGGTCCGACGCGCCCTGTGCGAATGACGACGACGTGGTCCAGTTGGACGTCGCGGTCGAAGCCGACACCGACGAGCACGCACCGAGCAGCACGCCCGCGCACGCGACCGCCGCCAGCGCGCGCCGCCTCATCTCGCGACGACGACGTGGGGGTGCCGCTTGCCCCGGCGCAGCAGCAGGTAGCGGTCGTGCAGGAGGTCGTGGGACCCGACGGTCGCGTCGTCGCTCGTCACGCGCCGGTTGTTCACGTAGATCCCGCCCTGGTCGATCGCGCGGCGCGACTCGCCGAGCGACGCGCACACGCCGGTCTCGGTGAGCAGCTCGATCACTCGCAGCCCCTTGACCAGCGACTCGCGGCTGACCGTCGTCGAGGGCGCGTCGGCGGTGACGGCCTCAAGCGTCGAGAGGTCGAGGCCCGCCACGGACTCGTCGAAGAGGGCCTCGGACGCCGCGACCGAGGCGATGGCGTCGGCCTCGGAGTGCACGAACGAGACGAGCTCGACGGCCAGCTTGCGCTGCGCGGCCCGCCCTGCGGGCTGCTCGGCGGCCTGGCGCTCGAGCTCCAGGATCTCGTCGTGCTCGATGAAGGTGAGGAGCCGCAGCATCGTGCCCACCATCTCGTCCTCGGTGTTCACAAAGAACTGGTAGAGCTGGAAGGGCGAGGTCCGCGTGCGGTCGAGCCACACCTTTTCGTCGGTGAGGGTGCTCTTCCCCAGCTTCGTGCCGTCGGCCTTGGTGAGCAGCGGCGTCGTGAGGCCGAAGGCGAGGTCGCCGGTGAGCTTGCGGACGTACTCCACGCCCATCGTGATGTTGCCCCACTGGTCCGAGCCGCCCAGCTGCAGGTCGCACCCGTAGTCGACGTGGAGGCGAAGGAAGTCGTACGCCTGGAGGAGCATGTAGCTGAACTCGGTGAACGAGATCCCGACGTCAGGACGCTCGAGGCGCGATCGCACCGAGTCCTTGGCGATCATCTGGTTCACCGTGAAGTGCTTCCCGACGTCGCGGAGGAACTCGAGGAGCGGCAGCGTCCGGAGCCACGTCGCGTTGTCCAAGAGCAGCGCGGCGTGATCCCCCGCGTGCTCGGAGAAGTCGAGGTACCGCGTGAGCTGCTCGCGGACCGAGGCGATGTTCGACACGAGCTCGGCGTCGCCCAGGAGCTGGCGCTCATCGAGCCGGCCGCCAGGGTCACCAATGACGCCCGTCCCACCGCCGGCGACGACGAGCGGCCGGTTCCCCGCCAGCTGGAGCCGCCGCAGCGTGACCAGCTGCAGCAGATTCCCCACGTGCAGGCTCCGCGACGTCGGGTCGAATCCGATGTACGCGGTCACGCCGCCGCGGTCGAGTCGATCGAGGACCGACTCGTCGGTCACCTGGTGCACGACGCCACGGAACCGCAGGTCCTCGCTGAGCGTCGGCATCGAGTCAGTCTGCCAGAGGGTCAACTCGCGCCGACGACGACGTCGCGCTCGATCGTCGTCTCAGATCGGCGATCTGAACGAGCTGAACGCATGGTCTTGGAGCCACTGCACGCACGTCGCCCAGGTCCCCGTCACCTCAAGGATGCCGATCGTGACGAGCAGCAGGCCGCCGACTCGCAGCAGCAGCGCCGTGTGTCGCCGCGCGAAACGCGAGACCGACGCCATCGTGTCCGCCGCGACCGCGGCCGCGAGGAACGGGAGGCCGAGTCCGATGCAGTACACCGCGGCGAGCAGCGCGCCGCGCCACGCCGACGCGCCAGGCGTTGCCTCGGAGAGCCCGAGGATGGCCTCGAGCGTCGGTCCGGTGCACGGCGTCCAGCTCACGCCGAACAGGACGCCCAAAAGGACGCCCCCGCCCACCGTCGCGCCCGGGAGCCAGTGGACCTTCACCTCGCGGTTGAGGATTGACGAGCGGGGCAGCCAGCCCGCAAAGAAGAGGCCGAGGGCAATCGTGATCGCGCCGAAGATCACCTCGAAGAGTCCCGAGTGCGTCTTGAGCGACTGGCCCACGCCGCCGAAGACCGTCCCGAGCGACACGAAGACGAAGGAGAAGCCGACGATGAAGGCGATGGCGCCCGCGATCGTCCGCCCGGTGCGCCTGCGCGGGGACGACATCGCCGCGCCGGCACCCGTCGCGCCGCCGAGGAACGCGATGTAGCCGGGCACGAGGGGCAGCACGCAGGGCGAGAAGAACGAGAGCAGCCCCGCCGCCAGCGCGAAGAGCGCCGCGAGGAGGGCGGAACCATTGGTCACGGTGCTCTGAACGGTCGCGATCAACCTTGGCTCCTCGTGCCCGCGCTATGCGCCGAGCGCGCTCGTGGCGGCTCGAACGGCGAGCTCGGTGAGCTCGCCGTGCAGCTCGACGTTCTGGTCGCGATCCGGGACCTCGGCGATCACGACGGTCACCCCGACGCTCCTCAGCCCCTCGTGGACACCGAGGCGCAGTGACTCGAGGTCCTTGACGGCCCGGACCTCGGCGCCATAGCCGGCTGCGACCGAGGCGACGCTCGACGTCGGCGGGGTGCCGAACGCACGCTCGAAGTCGTCGGTCGGCACCGAGCGGCGCTGCGGGAGGAACGAGAAGATGCCGCCGCCCCGATTGTCGACCACGACCAGCACGCAGCTGCCCCCGTGCTCGCCCACGCCGTCGGCGAGCGACCCGACGTCATGCAGGAAGGCGAGGTCGCCGAGCAATCCCACTGCTCGAGCCCGCGACGCCACGCCGAGCGTGGTGGACACGACGCCGTCGATCCCGTTGGCGCCGCGGTTGGCGAGCACGCGCGGCGGAGCGGGTGACTTCGCGCCGAACGTCTCGAGGTCGCGCACTGGCATCGAGTTGGACACGATGAGCGCGACGCCGCCCAGCTCGCGGCTGAGCAGTCGGGCGACCGTGGGCTCGTCGACCTGGTCGCCGCAGCGCTCGTCGAAGCACCGCTGCACTGCCGCGTCGGCGAGCTGCCAGTCCTCGAGATGCGACGCCGGGCAGCCAAGTGGCGGCACGGCGAGGGCGGCGCGCACCCATGACGCCGGCGTCGCCACCACGTGGTCGGACACGAGGCCGGAGGGATCCTGCGGCGAGACGGAGCTCGAGACCGCGAGGACCCGTGGGGACCAGGCCACGAGGGCCTCGGCGAGCGGCCTCGACGACGGGGCCGCACCGAGGAGGATGACGACCTCTGGGCACAGCCGCTCAGCGAGGTCGCGGTCCCGCAGAAGCGTGTCGAACGACGCGATCACGTTTGGATGGTCCAGTCGCGCGCAGGAGAGCGGGTCAGCGAGGAGCGGCCAGCCGTGCGTCGCAGCCAGCTCGGTCAGCGCGAGCGGGTCGCCCGCACCCCGACCCGCGATGAACAGTCCCCGCTGTCCCGCGAGCTCAGCGAATGGCCCAGGCGCCGGGGCCGCGCCCGCGTGGCTCGTGCGCCATGGGGCGCGGGCGGGTCGTCCCTCGGGGATCGACGACGGCCCGGCGTCGAGCGGCTCGACGAGCGAGAGGTTGAGGTGCACAGGCCCGCCCAGGTCGACCGCGGCGGCCAGCAGCCTCGAGGCGAGCGGGCGCCACCAGCGCACGGACTCAGGTCGGATCGGCCCAGGCTCCTCGTAGCGTCGGACCGCCCCGCCGTAGAGCTTGACCTGGTCGATCGTCTGTGCCGCGCCGATGCCGCGGAGCTCGGGCGGTCGGTCTGCGGTCATCACGACCAACGGGACACCTGCAAGGTCCGCCTCGACGACGGACGCGGTGAGCTCGGCGGCGGCAGTGCCCGACGTGACGACCACGCCGACAGGCCGACCCGTCGCGAGCGCGCGCCCGATGGCGAAGAATCCCGCAGAGCGCTCATCAAGGCGCACGTACACGTGAAGCGCCGGCGTCGCGAGTGCGGCGAGCACGAGCGGCGTTGACCGAGAGCCTGGGCAGACGACGACGTCGATCATGCCGCCGCGTGCGAACTCGTCGAGCAGGCTCGCGCAGAAGGCGGCTTGCGCGGCGGCGACGCCGGTGCCGGACGGTACGCTCGCGGTCAATGTCCCCCCTCGCGGCGGTGCGAGCGGGCGAGGGCCCGACGACCGTGCTCGTCCACGGCTTCACCCAGACGGGCTCGTCGATGGCGCCGCTCGCCGACCGGCTCGCTGTCCGGCGCCGCATTGTCTGCGTCGATCTCCCCGGCCACGGTGGCTCGGCGACGATCTCGTGCGACCTCGACGAGGCTGCGTCCCTCGTCGTCGACGCCGCGGGCGGCGAGCCATTCGATCTGGTCGGCTACTCGCTCGGGGGTCGAGTCGCGCTCCATGCGGCATGCCAGTCCCCCGACAACCTGCGTGCGACGGTGGTCGTCTCGGCATCGACGGGCATCGAGGATCCCGTGGCTCGCGCGCGCCGACTCGAGCGCGACGTCGCGATGGCCGACGAGCTCCTCGCGAGCGGCGACGTCGCTGCGTTCCTCGACCGCTGGCTGGCCAACCCGATGTTCGCGACGCTGCCCCACCCCATGGCGGACCTCAAGGGCCGCAGGTCCAACACCGCGCCCGGACTCGCCGACAGCCTTCGACGATGCTCGCTCGGCGCGCAACGGTGGCTCCTCGACGAGCTCGCCACCCTGCAGCGTCCAGTGCTCATGCTCGCAGGTGCGAGGGACGACCCTTTCGTCGCCATCGCGACCGCGACCGCGGCCGCGTGCCGCGGCGTCACGTGCGCGGTGGTGACCGGGTCCGGACACGTCTGTCATCTGGAGCAGCCCGAGCTGACCGCGCGGCTCATTGAGCGCTTCCTACCCGCGTGCTGATCACGACGTCGCCCACATGCCGACGGCGAGCAGCACCCCCGCGACAAGCTGGACGCGCGCGGTGCGTGCGAGCACGCCAAGCAGCGACGCCCCCGTCGCGTCACCGAGCGCCGCACGAATCGGGGCGACCGCGAGCGGCACGGACGCGAGTACCACGAGCGCGCCGAGCCGCCACGACGCGCATCCCGCGGCAGCGGCGAAGCCTCCGATGAGCAACGACGCGTACCAGCGTCCCGCGCCGCGGCGCCCGAGCCGCACCGCGATCGTCCGCTTCCCCGACATGGCGTCGCCGTCGAGGTCTCGAAGGTTGTTCGCCCCGAGCAGGGCGCACGCGAAGAGACCCATCGAGGTGCCCGCGAGCACGGACAGCGCCGTGATGCGGCCCAGCATGCAATAGGTCGTCCCGGCGGTCGCGACGAGCCCGAAGAACACGAAGACGAACGGCTCTCCGAGCCCGCGATAGCCGTAGGGGCGAGGCCCGCCCGTGTAGCCCCAACCCGCGGCGAGCGCCGCGGCGCCCACGGCGAGCAGCCACCACGTCACGATCGCGGCGAGCCACAGGCCCGCGAGCGCGGCCACGAGGTAGGCGCCGAGCGCAGCAGTCCGCACCGCGGCGGGCGTGGCGAGCCCCGATCCGACGAGGCGCAGCGGGCCCACGCGCCGCGCATCGGTGCCGCGCACGCCGTCGGCGACGTCATTCGCGTAGTTCGTCCCGACCTGCAGCGCGAGCGCGACCACCGCGCACAGCGCGAGGCGCACCCACGTCGTCGCCGCGGGTCGCGCGGCGGCCGCGCCCACGACGACGGGCACGATCGAGGCGGGCAGGGTCCGAGGCCGCGCGCCCGCCACCCACCGGGCGGTCCGGCCCGGCGCCGTCGCGGTCACGGCCGCTTCGGGAACCGCGTGAACGCAGGCGGACGACGCTCGACGTAGGCGTTGCGACCTTCCTGGCCCTCCTCGGACATGTAGAACAGCATCGTCGCGTCGCCCGCGAGCTGCTGGATGCCGGCGAGGCCGTCATCGGCGGCGTTGAACCCGGCCTTGCACATCCGCAGCGCGATGGGCGAGAGCGTCAGCATCTGTCGGCACCACGCGACGGTCTCGCGCTCAAGCTCGGCGAGCGGCACCACCGCGTTCACGAGCCCCCACCCGAGCGCGGTCTGCGCGTCGTACTGCCGGCAGAGCAGCCAGACCTCCTTGGCTCGCTTGAGGCCGATGGTCCTCGCCAGGAGCCCTGAGCCGTAACCCGCATCGAAGCTGCCGACGCGTGGCCCGGTCTGGCCGAACCGCGCGTTGTCCGCCGCGATTGTCAGGTCACAGACAAGGTGCAGCACGTGGCCCCCGCCAATCGCGTACCCCGCGACCATCGCGACGACGGGCTTCGGGAGCCGGCGGATCTGGACCTGGAGGTCGAGCACGTTGAGGCGCCCCACGCCCCGATGGGCGACCTCGTCGTCGCCCAGATAGCCGTCGCTGCCTCGGACCGTCTGGTCCCCACCCGAGCAGAACGCGTCCGGCCCCTCCCCGGTGAAGATGATGACGCCGACGGTCGTGTCATCCCTCGCCCGATTGAACGCGTCGGCGAGCTCGAACAAGGTCTGGGGGCGGAAGGCGTTGCGGCGCTCGGGGCGGCGGATCGTCACCTTGGCGATGCCCTCCGCGACCTCATAGCTGATGTCGTGGTACTCCCCCGCGCGCGCCCATGCCGGCAGGCCGGACCCCCGGAACCGCTCGACGGGATCGACCGGGGCGCCCGTGATGACGGTGACAGGGTCCTCGCTCACTTGAGCCACGCTACCGGTGCGGCAACTGGGCGCCGGAAGCCGGCCATCGAGATACCGTCCCATCATGACGCGATCGCGAGCGGCTCGCCTCGACGACGTCCGGGCGCTCCTTGCTGGCGCCGTGGACGTCTGGGTCGCGACCGCGTCGCCGACGGGCGTGCCGCACCTCGTGCCCCTGTCGCTCGTCGCGGCCGGCACGGAGCTCATTGTGTGTGCCACGCCCGGGACGACCACGACGGCCCGGAACATCCGATCGACCGGGCGTGCACGGCTCGGGTTCGGGGACCTGCGTGACGTCGTCATGGTGGACGCCGCCGCGACGTCGACCCCGTGGTCGGCCGCGTCGCCCCGCTTGGCGGAGCTCTTCGTTCGAGCCCACGGCTGGGATCCGACGGCCGAGCCGTTCGAGTTCGCGATGCTCGAGCTCCGACCCGTCCGGGTGCAGGCGTGGCGAAGCCTCGAAGAGATCGTCGGGCGCGAGGTGATGCGCGACGGGGCGTGGCTCGAGGGATCCGAGAACGAGCCCTAAACGGGTGCGACGAGCCGGCCCGGGGCCGTTGCGTCCTCGATCTCCCGCGCGTCGTGCGCCGCAAGGCGCTCGAGCAGCGTGTCGCGAATGACACGCGCCGAAGGATCTGAGAAGCGGTTTGCACGCTGGAGCGGGTCGGCGCCGAGGTCGTACAGCTCGCCTTCGGTCCCGTCGTGCATCGTCCCGCGGTCGCACCTGGTGGGGAGCCAGCCGTCCGCGGTCACGCTGCGCAGGTGCACGTCGACGCCGAAGAGCGCCGAGTCCCACTCGGTGAACGCGGCGTCGAAGCCCCGCGCAGTTGCGTCGGCGTCGTCGCGCGGCAGCGGCGCGCCTTCGAGCCAGCTCGGCGCGTGCGCACCCGCGATCGACAGGAACGTCGGCGCGAGATCGACCAGCCCCACAGGACGCGTCACGACGGCTGGCTCGACGTGCTGTGAGGGGGCCGGTCGCCAGATGAGCGGCAGCCGCAGCAGCCCGTCGGTGTGGTACGGACCCTTGAACAAAAGTCCGAAGTCGCCTTGCAGCTCACCGTGGTCCGTGGTGACGACGACGTCGGTGCGCGTCGCGAAGCCGAGCCGATCGATGGCCTTGAGCACCTCGCCGATTGCCTCGTCGATCAGCTCGACCTCGATCGCGTTGAGGGCGTTCACCTCTCGAACCTGGTCCGCGGTGAGCGTCGCCGGCACCCACTTCGCCGGCGCCTCGTAGTTGGCCACGAGCTCGCCGTCGTACCACTTGAGCCAGTGGCGCGGCTTTTCGGCGAGGACGCCGACACGCTCGGCAGGGTCCGCGACGTACCCGGCCGGCAGCTCGACGTCACGCCAGTCGACTCGATGGCGCTCCGAGCTCGGCGGGTCCCACGGATGGTGCGGATCGGGGAAGCTCATCCAGCAGAACCAGTCGTCGTCGCGATCGACCGACTCGAGCCACGAGATCGTGCGGTCTGCCACCCAGCTCGTGTGGTACCACTCGCGCGGGATCTGGTTGTGGTGCACCTGGGGCGCGCCGGTGTCGCCGCCACCGACGGCCGACACCTCGAGCTCGGCGTCGAGGACCCGGTAGTACATCCCGACGGCTTCGGGGTGCGTCGAGCTCAGCCACCGCGAGTAGTGGAGCCACCCAGCCGCCCCGTGCGTCGCGAGCTCGAGGTGCTCGAAGCCGAAGTGGCCGCCGACGCCGCCGCCGTGCCAGGGACCCTCGATCGTCGCCCTGCCCGAGTCGGCCAGCAGGTTCTCGGCGAACCGTCCGAACGGGTCGAGCATCGGCTCGAAGTGCGCCTTGCCGACGAGCGCGGTTCGGTAGCCCGCTCTCGCGAGCTCCTCGGCAACGCTCGGCGAGGTGGGGTCGAGCGGCACGCCGTTCATCCAGACCCCGTGCGCGGAGGGGTGCCGTCCCGTCAGCATCGTGGCTCGCGAGGGCATGCACACGACCGACGAGGGGTGACACCGCTCGAATCGGATCCCGTCTCGTGCGAGGCCGTCGACCACCGGCGTTCGAGCAAGCGTCCCGCCGTTGCAGCCGAGGGTGTCATAGCGCTGTTGGTCCGTCGTCACAAAGAGGATGCAGCGGCCCATCGTCAGGCTCCTTCCAAGAGCGCCTTGGCGCGGTCGAGTCCCTCGGCGGCAGCGCCCGCGACGACCAGCGCCATGACCGCCGGCAGGGCATCGACGCCGTAGACGCAGCAGCACCGGTCGTGGTCGAGCTCGAGCACGTCGATCGTCGACAGGTGCTGGGTGATGACGGGCAGCTTGAGCGCGTACTGGAACCTTCGCTGCAGCTCGTCGACCGTGACGATCTCCTCAGGGAGCGTGAGCCCGGTCGCGAGCGTGACGGTTCGCGTGGTGCCTTCGACGTCGCACGCGACGACGCCCGGGAACCACTCGGCCAACCGTGCGGCAGACCCGAGCAGCGCCCACGCCGCCGCAGCTGGCACGTCGATGATCACGTGGTGCCGCACCGTCGCCATCGCGCCATCATGGCCGACCGCGTGCGCATCGATCGTAGGGTGAACCCGTGCCCGAGCTCGTCGCGATCGACGTCGCGCAGGGTCGCGGGTTCGTCGAGCTGCTCCGAGGGATTTGGGACCGTGGCGACGCCGCGTGCGTGATCGACCATCGGCTTGATGCCGCCTCGAGAGCCGCGCAGCTCGCGGCGCTCGCCCCCACGCGACGGCTGGTCGACGACGCCGGCACGGTGCTCGAGCGGCCCGCGCCGTCGGGCCGCGGCACCGAGCCCGGCGACGCGCTGGTCGTCCTCACCTCAGGCTCGGCGTCGAGTCCCCGCGCGGTCGTGCTCACCCACGCCGCCGTCGCGGCGAGCGCCCGCGCGACGTCGTCGCGCCTCTCGGTGTCCTCGCTCGCAGATCGGTGGCTGTGCTGCCTGCCCTGCGCCCACATCGGGGGCCTCGCGGTCGTCACCCGCGCGCTCGTCACTGGCACGCCGGTCGACGTCCACGATGGCTTCGAGCCCGAGCGCGTGGCACGTGCCGCGCGCGAGGGTGCGACGCTCACCTCGCTCGTCGCCACCGCGCTCGGGCGCCTCGGCGCCCCCCTCGCGTTCCGCCGGATCCTCCTCGGCGGCGCCGCCCCGCCGAGCAAGGTGCCACCCAACGTCGTCACGACCTGGGGCATGACCGAGACGGGCTCGGGCGTCGTCTACGACGGCGTGCCGCTCGACGGCGTGACCGTCGCGGTCGTCGACGGCGAGCTCTACGTGAAGGGTCCGATGCTCGCTCGCGCCTATCGCGACGGCACCCCCATCGACACGGTCGGACCAGACTCGACGCGCGGCTGGCTCGCGACCGGCGACGCGGGCTCGTTCGAGTCCGGGATCGTGCGCGTCATCGGTCGGCTCGCAGACGTCATCACGACGGGCGGTGAAAAGGTGTGGCCGGCCGACGTCGAGGCGGTCCTCGCCACGCACCCGCGCGTCGCCGAGGTCGCGGTCTGGAGGCGGCCCGATCCCGAGTGGGGCGAGCGTGTGGTCGCGTGGGTGGTGCCGCGGCACGCGGCGCCGACGCTCGATGAGTTGCGCGAGCTCGTGAGCGCCTCGCTGCCGCCCTGGGCTGCTCCGAAGGAGCTTGTGGTCGTCACCCATCTTCCGAGAGCCTCGTCGGGGAAGGTCTCGCGCCGCCTGCTCGAGGGCTCAGCCCACGCCAACTGAGGGCTGGGTCGTCGTCCCGCCGTCGATCACGATCGTCTGGCCCGTGATCCACGAGCCGGCGTCCGAGACGAGCAGGAGCGCGAGCGGCGCGATGTCGGCGACCTCGCCGATGCGCCGCAGGGGGATGTGTCGCGCGATCTGCTCTTCGTGGTGCTCCCACAGTCCCCGCGCGAGCTCGGTGCGCACGAGCCCGGGGGCGATGCCGTTCACCCGGACGGTCGGCGCGAGCTCATAGGCGAGCTGCCGGGTGAGGTGCACCACCGCGGCCTTCGTCACGTTGTACCAGCCGATCATCGGCTCGGGACCGAGCCCGCCGATCGACGCGATGTTGAGGATGGCGCCACCATGAGTCGAGAGCCACTGCGACCACGCCGCCCTCGACCAGGTCACCACGCTCGCCTGGTTGATCTCGTAGGTCTTCTGCAGCCGCGCGTCGTCGATCTCGAGCAGCGGCCCCATGTAGGGATTGGTCGCGGCGTTGTTCACGAGCACGTCGAGCGACCCGAAGCGCTCGATGGTCGCCGCCACCGCCGCATCGGCCTGTGCGGGCCGGCCGACGTGCGCGACCGTCCAGTCGGCTTCGCCTCGGAGCCCGGCGAGCGAGCCCGCTGCTGCGAGCAGGTTCTCGGCGCTGCGCGACACGAGCATCACGTTGCCGCCTGCCTCGCAGAACGCGCGCGCAATGCCGAGGCCGATCCCGCGGCTGCCGCCGGTGACGAGCGCGACGCGACCGGTGACGTCGACGTGCATCGCGCGGAACCTAGTTGGCGGACCCCTCGCATCGCGAGCCGCCCCGTAGTGTCGCTGCATGCTCCGATTCGAGTGCGTCTGCATCGACAGCCCCGATCCCTCGACGCTCGCAGGCTTCTGGGAGGCCGCGCTCGGCTGGCAGCGCGTCGACGAGGACGACGAGGGTGTCGCGCTCCGCTCCGCGGCGAGCACCGGAGCCGGCCAGCCCGTGCCGGACCTGCTCATCTTGAAGGTGGACGACCCTCGCGTCGCAAAGAACCGCCTCCACCTCGACTTCCGTCCCGATGACCAGGACCGCGAGGTCGCGCGGCTGATGGGACTCGGCGCGCAGCGCGTCGACATCGGCCAGGGTGACCAGGCCACCTGGGTCGTGCTCGCCGACCCCGAGGGCAACGAGTTCTGCGTGCTGCGCGCCGCGAAGCCCAGCGCGTCGAGCTGAGCCGAGCGGGGGGCAGACCCACCCCTAGCATCCGATTGTGAATCGCCTGGCTGGTGCGACCAGCCTCTACCTGCGCCAGCACGCCGACAATCCGGTCGACTGGTGGCCGTTCGGCGACGAGGCGTTCGCCGAGGCACGGCGGCGCGACGTGCCGATCTTCTTGTCGATCGGCTACGCGGCGTGCCACTGGTGCCACGTGATNNATGGCCCACGAGAGCTTCGAGGACGAGACGATCGCCGCGCTGATCAACGAGCTCACCGTGCCCGTCAAGGTGGATCGGGAGGAACGCCCGGACGTCGACTCGCAGTACATGGCAGCGACCCAGGCGATGACGGGGCACGGGGGCTGGCCCATGACCGTCCTGCTGACCCCTGACGGCCGCCCGTTCTTCGCGGGCACCTACTTCCCGCCCATCTCGCGCCACGGCCAGCCAAGCCTGGGCCAGGTGCTGGGCTCGGTCGCCGACGTGTGGACGAACCAGCGCGACGGCGTGTTGGCCCAGGCCGAGCGACTCGCCGACGCCGTGCGCGCCGAGGCGTCGCTCGTGGGGTCCCTCGTGGCGACGGGGCCGCCGCCCGGCGCGAGGGCACGCCTTGTCCAGCTCGTCGACTCCCTCGCCGCGAGATTCGACCACCACGGGGCGGGGTTCTCGCCCGCGCCCAAGTTCCCCCATCCGACGTGGGTCGATGCGTGCGTGGCGCTGTGGGCGGTCGCCGAGCGTGACGACGCGAGGGACATGGCGGTCGCCACCCTCGACGCCATGGCTCGAGGCGGTCTCTTCGACCACGTCGCCGGCGGCTTCGCGCGCTACAGCGTGGACGCGCACTGGGAGGTCCCGCACTTCGAAAAGATGCTGACCGATCAGGCGCTGCTCGCAAGGTCGTACCTGCGGGCTTCGAGGTGGCTCGAGCGCAGCGACTACGAGTGGGTGGCGCGCCGAACACTCGACTTCGTGCTGACCGAGATGCTCATCGACGGCGGGTACGCGTCCGGCATCGACGCCGACGCAGGTGGCGTCGAAGGCTCGCACGTGGTCCTGCGCGCAACCTCGGTCCGCACGGTGCTGGAGGACGCAGGGCTCAGCGAGCTCGTCGACGAGACGATCGAGCGCTACGGGCTCTCTGACCACGGCCCTGTCGAGGGGGCCTGCGTGCCGAGGCTCAAAGCGGGCGTCGACCTCGTCGGCACGCCCCACGACGACAGGGTCCGCGCCGCGCTCCGCGCTGCTCGCGCCACCGGCCCGCAGCCCGCGATCGACGACAAGGTGCTGCTCGAGTCCAACGCGATGCTCGCCTCGGTGCTCGCCGAGGCGGCGTGGCGACTCAGCGAGCCGCGCTACGGCGACGCCGCCACCGAGCTCGTCGCGGCGCTCGCGAGGACGCACCGGGTGGACGGCACCTGGACGCGGCGCAGCGGCGCGGACGCACCGCTCGCGACGAGCGCGGACCTCGCGTGGCTGCTCGACGCGCACACCGCGCTGTTCGAGCTCGACGGCGGCGCGTCGCACCTCGACGACGCCGCGAGTGTCGGACGCGACCTCGTGGCGGGCTACTGGGACGGCGAGGTGCCGGGACCGGCCGAGCCCGAGCTCGGCGGCGGGCTCTTCCAGTCGCACCGCGACGCGCGCGGCCTCCTCGTTCGCGCGCACGACGTGCTGGACGGCGCCGTGCCCTCGGGCTCATCGGTCGCCGCCCTTGCCTTCGCACGCCTCGGCCTGCTGCGCGCTGACCGCACCGCCCTCGCGATCGCCGAGCGGCTGGTCGCCTTGTGCGAGCCGCTGCTCGACGCCCAGCCGACGGCCGCGGCAACCCTGGTCGAGGCGGCCTGCCTGCTCGGCGCCGGCATCGAGGTGGCCGTGCCCGGCGCACCGAGCGCGATGCTCGCGGCCGTGCGTCGCGCTGCCGCGCCGTTCAGCGTGGTCGCGTTCGGCGCCGGCCCCCTCGCGCTGCTGGACGCGCGCCGTGACGACGTCTGCTACGTGTGCCGGGGCGCCACCTGCGACGCGCCGATCGTCGACGTGGGTAGCGTGGCGGCCGCGCTTGCCAACGCGGCGCGCTGGGAGGCGGACTCGTGATGACCGGAGGGCTCGTGCGCTCACGCGACGCGGCGGCGACCGCGACACGAGAGCTGCTGCGCGAGCTGCCGAGCCGTGAGCAGATTGACGTCTCGGCGGGTGCACGGCTCTTGGTGCTGGTGCTGTCCTGCTCGGTCGACGACACGATCGGCGTGGACCTCGCCTCGTCGGCGATGGTCCGGCTCCGGGTGCCCTGGCAGGCGAGCGCGATGCCCGACCTCGCCGCGTTCGACGTGGTCGAAGCGACCCTGTCGTCGGATCCCGAGCGCGACGACACCGCCCAGCCCGAGGCCATGACCCTCGACCACCTGCCGAGGCTGGTCGGCTCGCTCCGCGGTGGCGCGGTCCGACGGCGGCTGCGCCGGCTCCAGGCGCCGCCCGACGGGCCGCTCCTCGGGTTCCGCGGGCCGTCGGCCCCCTACTGGGAGCTGCGCGGCGACCGACCGAGCGTGGCGCTCATCGTCCCCGAGCGGGGCCCCCAGGTGCTGCGGCGCCGTGACGACGGGACCACGTGGGTCCGCTTCGGCTGGGAGCGAGACGACGTGTGGATGGCGCTCGAGGACCGTCACGCGGTCCGCGCGCTCGACGCCGCCCGACGAGAGCGCCTGAGCGGCAAGGAGCTCGCCGTCGCGCTCGGGTTCAAGCCGCGCTATCTGCTGACGGCGCTCAGCCAGCCCGTGGACTCGCACTGCTACAAGCTGTGCGTGGGCATCCTGCCGAAGGGCTGAGCAAGTCCTACTTCGTGAGCTTGCCCTTGGCGAGCTCTTCGGCCATGGCCCAGCCGAACGCGACCAGGCGCTGGCCGCGGTTCGCCTTGACCGTGCGGAACAGCTCGTCGGCACCCTCGGGGATCGCCGCCTTCGACACCACGTAGTCCAGCCCCCCGACGGGGTTCGCGTCGTAGCTGAGCACAAAGGAGCGGTCGTCGAGGCCCTTTTCGTTGCCGAAGCGCTTGGCCAGCCGGCGCGCCCACGCGCGCTCCTCGCCCGAGGGGCGGTGGTCGCTTCGCGGCACGACGTCATGGAGCCCGCCGAAGGCGCGGTAACCGTCGGCCGTCAAGAGGCGAACGCCGAGCAGGACGTCTTCGTCGGGGAACGCGAGCAGCGCGCGGCGGAACTGGTCGGCGAGCAGGCACTTGAGGGATTGGTCGGACTTGGCGTTGCGATCGACGAGGCCGACGCCCAACAGCAGCGACGGGGTGCCCCCGATGCGCTCGAGGGTGCAGAACGAGTACCCGCGCAGCTTGGTCCCCTCGCGCACGGTCGTCACGAGCACCCACTCCTCGCGCTGCTTGGAGAGGAAGCCGATGTCGAACTTGGGGTCACGGTCGGCGCACAGGTCCGCCATCTCCACCAGCTCGGCATCCGAGAGCGCGGTCGTGTCCTTGGTGCTCGCACACATCGTCATAGGGGATCCATTCTACGGTGCTTCGAGGGGGTGGTCCCGAGGGGGCGCCAAGTTCCCCCTCAACGGCGCGCGGAGGCGTACATTCCGAGCGTGCCGGCGGGTTCGATCGACCGAAGGGGCTTCCTGCAGGCGAGCGCGCTCGGTGCCGCCGGCGTCGCCGTGGGCGCCGCCCTGTCGAGCTGCGGGGGGACGTCGTCACCCGCCGCGCACCCGGTCGGGCCGCCGGGGCCGGCGACCACGGCGCAGTGGGCGGCCTACGCCGCGTCGCTCCAGGGCCACCTGGTGCGCCCTGGCGACCGCGCCTATCCGATCGACAAGCTCCTGTACAACCCGAGGTTCGACGCGCTCGCTCCGCTCGGCATTGCCTACTGCGCGAGCCCCGACGACGTCGCGCGGTCGATCTCGTTTGCCCGCGACCACGCCGTGCGCCTCGCCGTGCGCTCGGGCGGGCACAGCTACGGGGGCTACTCGAGCGGCTCGGGCCACCTCGTCATCGACGTGACGCCCATGGCCGGGATCGCGCCCGCCGCTGCCCCGGGGACCACGAGGGTGGGCGCGGGTGCGCGGCTCATCGACGTCTACAACGTCCTCGGTGCACACGGCCAGCTCGTTCCCGGCGGCTCGTGCCCCACGGTCGGGATCGCCGGTCTCACCTTGGGCGGCGGGGTCGGCGTGTTCTCGCGCCGCTACGGGCTGGCGGCCGACAACCTCGTGGCCGTCACCCTCGTCACGGCCGACGCCCAGGTGCTGCGGTGCTCCCCCGCCCACGACGAGGCGCTCTTCTGGGCGTGCCGCGGTGGTGGCGGGGGCAACTTCGGGGTGGCGACGTCGTTCGAGTTCAGGACGCACCCCGTGCCGCCGATCACGCTGTTCACCTACGACTTCAACTGGTCCGGCGCCCACGACGTGCTGGGCGAGTGGCAGGACTGGACGCGCACGGTCAACGACGCGGTGTGGTCGAACTGCCAGCTGCTGAGCGGCGGTGGCACCACGGTGCGCGTCGCGGGCGTGTCGTGCGCGCCCAGCACCCAGACCGCCGCCTGGCTCGCCCCCCTGCTCGCAAGGGTGCCCGCCCCCACGTACTCGTTCCTCGGGGCCGAGACCTACGTGAACGAGATGATGGTCGAGTCGGGCTGCAGCGGGCTCACGGTCGCCGCGTGCCACCTCGACACCACCTTCGCGAACGGCACGCTCTCGCGACAGGCCTTCGCCGCGTCGTCCAACTACGTCGCCGCCCCGATGTCGTCGGCACGGCTCACCGCGGTGGTCGACGTGGTGGACCAACTCGCCGCCGAGCTGCCGGGGCTCGGCGGCGGCCTCGTGTTCGACGCACTTGGCGGCGCGGTCAACACGGTTGCCGCAACCGACACGGCATTCGTCCACCGCACGTACCTGGCGAGCATCCAGTCGTCGTTCAGCTGGACCTCGTCCACGCCCGCGAGCGAGCTGACGGCCGGCGCGGCGTGGCTCGAGCACGTTCGCGCGACCGTCTATGACCCCTCGACGGGCGCCTATCAGAACTACATCGACCCGACGCTCACGGACTGGCGGCAGGCCTACTACGGGGTGAACCTGCCGCGGTTGGTCGCAGTGAAGCGACACTACGATCCCGACGATGTCTTTCGCTTCGCGCAGTCGATACCGAGGCGGCTGTGACGAGCGCCCCGGCGAGGCCGGCTAACGTGGCTGCGGCCGCCGGCGCAGGGTGCCGATGCCGCCGGCGACCAGCAGGACGCCCACGACCACGGCGGCGATGCCGCGCTTCGTCGCGACCTTGAAGCGTTCCGGCGCGACTGGCCGGGCAAGCTTGTGGTCAAGGGGATCATGCGGCCGTCCGACGCGGTACGCTGTGCCGAGCAGGGCGTCGACGGCATCGTCATCTCGAACCACGGCGGCAAAGCACTCGAC